>CACKVQ010000052.1 GCA_902603705.1 Puniceicoccaceae bacterium | reverse complement strand
TCGTCAAGGAGTCCAGGCAAAGACTTGCGTCGAAGATGCACTGGATGCCCTTCGGTATATCACGAAAAATGCAACCATCTTGGAAATTGACCCTATGAGAATTGGCGTTGGTGGAGGTAGTGCCGGTGGACACTTAGCCGCAAGCTTGGGGACAATTCATGCAAACGACCCTGCAGCGCCGAAAGTGATGGTCCTATTTAATCCAGCGACTGTCCTAGCACCGATACCTATTGGTCTTTCAGATGCGCATACAGGAGAGTTAGAAAAGATGAATGCTCTATATAATACAAAAGAAGAGCACTTACGCGCTCGAATAGGTCTCGAACCCGTCGAGCTTTCACCATTTCATCATGTATCATCTAACAGTCCTCCCACTATAATCTTCCATGGCACAAACGATAAAACAGTGCCTTATGATACGGCTAAGCTAAATGGTGTTTTTGTCGATCTTGTAACTTACGACGGGGCAGGACATGGATTCTTTAATCGAGAACCCTATTTTAGTCAAACAGCGGAGAAATTGGAGGCATTTCTCCTAAATCTAGATTGGCTTGAATAAACACGATGCTGGCTTTAAAAGACGCAGAAAAAGAAGAGTATTGCTGGGGCATTTTTTTTGGGAGTGATCGTCGGATTAAAAACCCAGATTTTCAAATCATGGCCGTCTACGCTCTTGTATGTGTATACGGAATCGCTGCTTATTTTCGGAGGGTAGGACTGGGCCTCTAGGGTCAACGAAGCGCTAAGGATGAAGGATAAGGATATTATTAACCGTATGCTCATGTGATATATTCAGTTGCCCTGTTAAGTTTACTTGAGTGAAAAATCTCTTATCAAAGTTGGATAAAATATTATCGCGTAAATGGCTCTTAAGTTGCAAATAATTTTTAAGAGCATCCATTGTAAAGCGCCAATGAATTTGTTAGCATAGCCAAGTTATCCATAGTACTGTCATCTGCTATATGGCACGCCTTAAGTAAGTTGCTAATTTCTGAAAAAGTCCCTTGCCACATGCAGTTCTTACAAGCTTCTTTAGTCTAAGACCTATGGGAAAAGCATATCAAGTAATCGCACGCCGCTGGCGCCCCAAGCAGTTTGATGAACTAGTTGGGCAGGATCATATAGTGCGTACCTTGAGTAATGCCATCGATTCAAAACGAATCGCCCATGCTTACCTCTTTGTCGGTCCTCGAGGAACTGGCAAAACTAGCACCGCGCGTCTTTTCGCTAAGGCCCTCAATGCAGAAGGAGGGCCCAGTGTCACACCCGATAACGAGTCCGATACCAGTCAGGCTATCATGGATGGCTCGTGCATGGATGTAATCGAGATCGACGGGGCATCAAATAATAGTGTCGAGCAGGTACGTAGCTTGCGAGAGGAGTGCCAATTCGCACCCGCACAGTGTACCTACAAAATATACATTATTGACGAGGTTCATATGCTATCGACGGCGGCATTTAACGCACTGCTGAAGACTTTAGAAGAGCCACCTGAGCACGTAAAATTCTTTTTTGCTACTACTGAAGCACATAAGGTGCTGCCTACAATTGTATCGCGTTGCCAACGCTTTGAATTCCGCCCGATATCGGACGCTGTAATCGCGGAAAAGCTTATGCAGATATGTGAGACCGAGGCGATTAAGGTCGAGTCCGCTGCGCTTACATCTATAGCGCGGTTAGCCAATGGCGGCATGCGCGATGCCCAGTCCATTCTAGACCAGATGATTTCATTCTGTGGTAATGATATTAAAGAAGTTGATGTACTCGATGTCTATGGGCTCGTGTCCGCCGAGCGTATTTCTGAACTCGCAAAGGCGTTAGCTGCGCTAGACTATGCCTGTATTTTAGCCGCGGTAGACGAGTTTTCGGCAGAAGGCCGCGATCTTTACCGCATTCTAGTCGACCTCGAAGCTTACGCCCGTGTTGCGCTTCTTGATGCCATACACAATGGCGGTAGTACGAAAAAGCTTGGAACGGATATGAGCACCGAGTCAATTATGCGAATGCTAGATGCCCTGCACCGGGGGGAAGTCTCTGTGCAGAAAGGACTA
>CACKVQ010000051.1 GCA_902603705.1 Puniceicoccaceae bacterium | reverse complement strand
GAGCAAGTATTTATAATCACTACAGCGCAGGCCTCGTGGTTGCAATTTGCTTTTTACACAGGGTATTTCTGTATGGCGATTCCCGCAGTACTTTTCATCAGGAAGTTCTCTTATAAGGCTGCGATATTACTAGGACTAGGCTTCTACGCCATCGGTGCATTAATAACGATTCCCGCTAGTTTGACAGCACAGTTCGCCTTATTTTGCCTTGCTTCCTATGTAATTACCTACGGTTTGGCTTTTCTGGAAACTGCCTGTAACCCATACATTCTTGCTATGGGTCCTCAGGAGACTGCAACCCAGCGCCTGAATCTTGCTCAAGCTTTCAATCCTTGCGGTTCCGTTATAGGTATGCTCGTTGCATCTATGGTCCTTGCTCCCAATTTGGAAGTTACTAAAATACGAGAAAGCGTGAAAGAAGGAGACACCGCTTTCACAAAATATTTAATTACTGATTCCAGCATTTTGCCGGTTGGAGCTGTTGCTTTAGAGGATGAATCTAGTGCAACTCTTAGTGACGGCTCAGTTGTAACCATCTATCCGGATGGCATACCAGACTTTGAAAACGAATCTGGAGCGCTTGATGGCGCTATGCCTAATATAATGAAAGGCATGCGATCCGGTGATCCAGAAACCTTCGAAATTACCCAACAATCAGACCTAGCAAATGTCCGAGGCCCCTACGTTACTATAGCTACAGTTGTTACACTTTTCTTTATAATCTTTGCACTTACTAAGATGCCGACTTTTAAGCAAGAGACTAATGATGCACCGTTTTTCGAAATATTTGGTCGCCTTATTCGTAAGCGACGTTTCGTAGAAGGTGTTCTCGCACAAGCATTTTACGTCGGTGCCCAAATTATGTGCTGGACCTTTGTCATCCACTACGGGATGGAGCAGGTTGGCTTATCACTTTCTGAGGCACAAAATTACAATATCGTAGCGATGATACTTTTTTTGTTTAGTCGTTTTATTTGCACCTTTCTCTTACGTTTCTTTAGACCAAGTTTAATGCTACTCACTTTTGCCATAGGTGGCTTCTTTTTCACTCTCGGAGCGATTTACTTACCTGGTCAGACTGGGCTAATATCACTAGTTCTTATCTCTGTATCTATGTCGCTTATGTTCCCTACCATCTACGGAATCGCTCTGAACGGCTTAAAAATCGAAGAAGCAAAGCTAGGCTCTGCTTTTTTAATTATGTCTATCGTAGGCGGCGCGGTTTTAACCAAACTTCAAGGTGGATTTATTACTGATTACGGTGTGCGTACGTCGTTTTGGTTGCCTGCGATTTGCTTCGTCATGATCGCACTGTATGGTCTGCGCTGCTATGTTTCTCACGACAAGCGTCAGGTAGCCTAAATAATCATTATTACCTAAATAAGAGAGCCCATGACAAAGCATCCCTTCTCTTTTCCTAAAATTGGTATTCGCCCTACCATAGATGGGCGCTTGGGTGGTGTACGTGAGTCCCTGGATGACATCACTATGAACATGGCAAAACGTGTGGCGGACTTACTCGAATCGCGGCTAAATAACCTAGATGGCAGCCCAGTAAAATGTGTAATCTCAGACAGTAATATAGGTGGCGTCAAGGAAGCGGCTATTTGCGAGGAGAAATTTCAGCGAGAAGGCGTTGGCCTAAGTATCACGGTGACACCATGCTGGTGTTACGGCTCTGAAACCATGGACATGGATCCTCAACGCCCAAAAGCAATTTGGGGCTTTAACGGAACTGAGAGACCTGGTGCTGTGTATCTAGCGGCAGCACTTTCCGCTCACACACAAAAAGGTATACCAGCTTTCGGTATTTACGGCAAAGATGTCCAAGAGGCTGGAGACGAGACGATACCAGAGGACGTGGTGTATAAACTCCTAAACTTCACTCGAGCTGGACTAGCAGTTGCTTACATGAGGGGCAAAGCCTACCTTTCGATGGGCGGCACTTCGATGGGTATAGCAGGTTCTGTAGTTGATTCTAAATTTTGGGAGAAGTATCTTGGTATGCGAGTAGAAGCTATTGATATGGCTGAATTTGTTGGGCGTATTAGCAAGGGTATTTACGACAAAAAGG
>CACKVQ010000050.1 GCA_902603705.1 Puniceicoccaceae bacterium | reverse complement strand
ATCATTGATCGCTGTTCCATTGATCACGTAGCTATTACTGGTGCCTCCAATGTTAGCAGGAACAGCAAAGCTATTGAAATACCACTGGTAGTTAAAAGTGTTTGGATAGCCATCGGTCGGGGTCGCATCTATAGTAATATTTTCCAATGGGAGGGACTCGTAGAAGCTATCCAGCTCAAAGACAGGAAGGCGAGGTGTAGTGTCTCGGATTAGCATTTGAGAGGGCCTACCTTGAAACGTTGGCGTACTAAAACCAGTAACATCGTCGTAATAGTAAATTGTTACTGAACCACTCTCAGAAAATACATTCCCATACTCATCTGTTCCAAAGGTTGGAGCATCTCCTTCAAATATAATACTGCTTAAGCCAGAACAGCGTGCGAATGCTCGAGCTTCAATCGATGTCACACTATCGGGAATCGTGACACTGGTCAGGCTAGTGCAAGTGTAGAATGCAACGTGGCCGATCGAGGTCACACTCTCGGGGATCGTTATACTGCTCAGGCTAGTGCAACTATCGAATGCACCCTGCCCAATTGAGGTCATACTATCGGGGATAATAACATCAGTTAGGCTACTACAGTCACGAAAGGCAAATGCCCCAAATGAGGTAATACTATTAGGAATCGTTATGCTCGTCAGACTTGAACATTTATCGAATGCAAATGCCCCAATCAAGGTTACGGGCAAACCATTGTATGTACTAGGAATTTCTAAGGGTCCAATAGCTATTGTTAGGCAATCAGTCACGCTGTATTCTGTGCCATCACCGTTCAGGGTAAAGTTAAGATACTCATAAGAATCAGCATCATTAGGGTCTGTTAAAGATGTGATTACTTCCCGATAATCATTTACGCCATCCCCGTCAGAGTCAGCATTGTTAGGGTCCGTTAAAGATGTGTAAACTTCATAACCATCTAACAATGAATCGAAATCTGAATCTGAAGAAGATCTATTTGTCTCATAAAATAATTCTTCCTCGTCAGGTAATCCATCTGCATCGGAGTCGGGATCAATTTGATATACTTTCACATATCCCCTACCTTCGTTTGATTGTACAAAATCTGGATAGTTACCCCATTGTTTTGCACTAAGAGCAAATTTTAATGTATTCCATTTCATGCTCATACGATAACCAAAATAGTCATATTCACCATCTCCTATAATTGGATCATTAATTTTATACCATCTTGAATTGTAGTAACGGTAAATTTCTACCTGGCCTCGGTAACCATTCCCATCCAGACGAGAGCCTATTAAAAGGGTTTTACCAGTTTCATCCAATGCACCGCCAGTAATTCTTTGATCAGTAAAATCTCCCGTTATTTCCTGTCCTATTTGTACCCACGTAGAATTACTATATTCAAACACCTTGGCATACCCATTGTTGGTAAAACCATTGCGGTCTGCTTCAGGTGCGCCAATAACTAATCGATTACCATCACCACTTAAATGCGCACCTAATAAAGCATCTCCTGGAGAGCTAGTAAAAGTGCGTTCTAGTATGTAGTTATTTCCATTCCATCTGTAGACATTTATATAACCATTTAGCTCATTAAAACCAGCTGACGTTAATACGTTTCCATCTCTACTTAGAGAAATACGTTCTCCAAAATAATCATTTTCTTCTTGGCCTATTAGATTATCTCTTAGGATCCAATCTTGATTTATTGTATCCCATCTGTATACGTACACTTCACCTTTATTATTAAACGAACCGGATGCGCCAACCGCAAGAATAGTTCCATCACCATTTAATTGAGGTCTTCCAAAAAATTCATCTGAGCTGTTACCATTTAACGTACTTCCAAACTGATTCCAAGAAGGACTACTGTCTGAAGAATTCCATTTAAAAACCCTTACTTCCCCAGCGTTAGTGGTTGGTGTATCTCGACTTAATGCACCAACAGCAACTAATCGTCCATCCCCACTTACTGATAAATGTTCACCAAAATAATCGTTTCCTGAAGTTCCGTATATTGTTCCAAACGATAGTAAGGAGTCATTTTCAATTTTATATATGTCTACTCTGCCTCTATTTCGTAAACTTTCTGGGGTAGTCGACAAGTTTGGCCAATTGTAAGATCCAACTGCAATTATATCCCCGGGAGTATTATTTCCGGACCCACCCATAGATAACGCATGCTGCGAATCACCAGGCTGGCCAATTAAAGTAGACCCGATTTGGTTAATCGCAGCGTATGTAATTGACATTGATGCAATTAAGTATGTCAGGTTTGTAATTACAATTGGGCGCATAATCTAGATTCTCTTTTATATTAAGTTTCTTTGCTAACGGATTGGGCAGTTTTTACGACTTTGGCAATATGAGTAAGTGAGTAAGTTTTTAAATTTCATACCTACA
>CACKVQ010000049.1 GCA_902603705.1 Puniceicoccaceae bacterium | reverse complement strand
ACTGCACTTCTATCACTAAAACCATCTATCATACTAGAGCGTATTTATGGTCTAGACAAAGCCGGACGCCTGTACGGGATTCATGCGTACGACCAACACCAAGAAGCTCTCGGTAGCGCCTATCAATTGCCCCCAACTGCTGGTGCGGAAAACCGCATCGCACAGGCAATTGCGCGCATCGCGCAGACAGAATCAATGCTTCCAACAATCAAGATCGATGCTGCTGTGCAATGGGCGCAAAGCCGCCTAGGATTTGAACTCGCTGATCAGCAAGCCGTAGCCCTTCAGAATACGCTAGCGACAAAAGTCTCCATAATTACCGGTGGGCCCGGCACGGGCAAGACCACTATTCTCCGAGCTTTGGTCGACATCCTTCGCGCCAAGCGAGCTCGAATCTGCCTTGCCTCGCCTACTGGTCGTGCTGCTCAGAGGCTCGCCGAGGCTGCCCAAACTCCAGCGAGCACCATACACCGCCTTCTTAAGTACGATGCAATCTCGCAGAACTTTGCTTACAATGAGGAAAACCCTTTGCCGTGTGACTTTCTAGTCTTAGATGAGACAAGCATGCTAGACACGAGACTAGCAGCTCACCTTTTTCAAGCTGTTCCCAGTGCCGCACATTTGCTCCTAGTAGGTGATGCCGACCAACTTCCAAGCGTAGGCGCGGGAAACCTCCTTGAAGACCTAATGGTCGCACCTCCTGCTAAGGTTACCCGTTTAGACACCATCTATCGTCAAGGAAAAGAAAGCGGCGTCGTAATCGCGGCCCACGCTATACTAAATGGCGAAACTCACCCAGGTATGAGTTTTAATAGCTTGCGCGAACTAGATGCAGAAAAAGACTTCACTTTTATTGAAGTGGAGGAACCGGAACAATGCGTTCAGGCAATTAAATATCTGGTTAAAGAATACATTCCTAAGACCCATGGGATAGACCCGATTAAAAGCCTTCAGGTTATGTCACCTATGCACAGAGGCAGCGGGGGGATCACCATCTTAAATAGCGAACTACAAGAGGTACTTAACTCGAAGAAAAAAGCGGAATCGCGCCTCCACTCAGATCCAGACTACGCACCTTCTACTCAGACACATTTTCGAGAAAAAACACGCAAGCCCTTGCCAGTCGAGATCGAATACGGAAGCGCCACATACCGTATTGGCGATAAGATCATACAAACGCGCAACAACTACGATAAAAACATTTTCAACGGTGATACTGGAATCATAAAAGCCATAGCTGCTGACCAAAGTACTATCACCATTGAGTTTGATGAGCGAGTTGAATATAGTAAAAGCGAACTCTCTGAGATTCAGCATGCCTTTGCCATTTCAATACATAAGAGCCAAGGCAGCGAATATCCTATCGTTATCATACCCCTACTTAAACAACACTTTCTACTGCTTCAGCGTAACCTAATTTATACAGGAATCACCCGTGCCAAGAGTAAAGCGTACATTGTCGGTTCGCTCAACGCATACGCTATGGCGGTCAAAAACAACGACCAACAAGTACGTCGCACACACCTACAGGCTCGATTGCGGAATGCTATGGCAAGTCCTCCGCATGCAAATGAAACGTCGACTAATTGATCGCCGAGCGAGCGAACTTACTGCTATATTGAGATGCTCTTCGATCGACCCGCGGGATAACACCCTTTTTAATTATAGCCTCTTCAAAGTAGATTCTGACTCCCCAGTACGTATTGCAAGTACTTCTTTAAGCATAATAGCCTTAAGTTCTTCGAAGCCCTCTTCCGAAACGCAAGATACTGCAAATATCTTTTTTTTAACCTTATTTCTAAATGTCTTGAGATTCTCTGGGGCCTTTGGTTCGTCCATTTTATTCGCGCATATTAGCTCCGGTTTTCTGGCTAAGCCAGGCATGTAGAGTTTCAGCTCATTGGTAAGAACTCGGTAATCAGCGAGCGGATCACGACCATCAGTACCTTCCATGTCTATCATAATGAGTAGCACCTTACAACGCTCAACGTGTTTCAGAAAGCGGTGCCCAAGTCCCCTATTTTTACTTGCCCCTTCAACAAGCCCTGGAATATCTGCTACGGTAATACGCTCGTACTTCTCAGGATACTCCAGCACACCTACGGTGGGGAATATAGTAGTGAAAGGGTAGTTGCCGGTCTTGGGATGTGCATTGGTCATAATGTTTAGAAGAGTGGATTTGCCCGCGTTGGGAAATCCAATCAACCCGACATCGGCAATCGTTTTTATGATAAGCCGGAAATCGCCTTCTTCGCCTGATTTACCAAGCGTGAATTCGCGGGGCGCTCGGTTTGTCGAGGACTTAAACTGCGCATTACCTTTACCTCCGAGGCCACCCTTTAGTAACATTACACTTTCCCCATGCTCGAGCACTTCTGCCACGGGATCGCCCGATTCACGGTCTACGACAACGGTGCCTACAGGAAGGCGTAGTGTGATCGAATTTCCCTTGGCTCCGTGTTGGTCACTGCCACGACCGGGCTCTCCATTCTTAGCTTTCCAGCCCGGCTTAAAATGAAAATCTGTCAAATCCGCTACATTAGTATCGCCCACAATATAGACGTTA
>CACKVQ010000048.1 GCA_902603705.1 Puniceicoccaceae bacterium | reverse complement strand
TACTGGAAGCTATGTAGCAACAGGATATTTGACTGGGGTGATTGATTATAAGGTGAAGGTCTGGGATATCGCAGCAGCATATGCTCTCTGCCGCTCCGTTGGTCTGACTTGGAGATTTATTGAGGATTCGCCTTTCCCATTGAGAAAATTCCATTCGCAGATGGATTTCTCGCCTTATTATGCTGGATCGGCATCTTTTGTAGCGGAATTAGTCAGTGATTAAGTCATTTATCCACCAAAATTTGCTTGGAATTAGAATATTTAGTGCAGACTGTTTGTTCTACCTCTAAGAACCATTTTCACCTAATGTAATTATGACACTGATCTCATTCCTAGCTTTCACTTTTTTTGCCGCATACCTAACATTTCTTATTACACGACGTGATGAGAAGTCGACATCGGATGGCTTTTTTCTAGGCGGGCGCTCCTTAACTTTTCCTATCATCGCAGGTTCTCTGTTGCTAACCAATCTTTCGACGGAGCAGATGGTTGGATTAAACGGAGCTGCTTTTAAGGATGGTCTTTCTGTTATGGCTTGGGAGGTTGTGGCAGTCATCGCACTCGTCCTTATGGCTCTGTTCTTTCTACCCAGATTTCTGCGATCTGGCATAACAACAGTGCCACAATTTCTGGAAAATCGATTTGATAAGCGTACGCAGTCTTTAGCTAATATGGTATTTTTACTGGCATACGCTTTTGTGCTTCTTCCTATTATACTCTATTCTGGTGCGGTTGGGCTCTCGCAGATGCTAGATTTACAGGCCTTAACTGGCATTGAAGAACCTGTGAACGTTGTCGGTTTTAGCATGGAAGCGGACACTGTAATCCTCTGGGGTACAGTAATTTTAATTGGATCAATGGGCTTGATTTACTCGCGCCTAGGTAGTCTCCGTACACTTGCTGTGCTAGACACTATAAATGGAATTGGTCTTTTAGTCGGTGGTTTTATGATTGTTTGGTTCGCTTTGAATGCAGTCTCTAACGGAGGAGGTGTCCTAGAGGGATGGCGACAATTAAAAGACCTAAATCCGGAGCGTCTAAATTCAATTGGTAGTTCTGAAAGTAGTGTGCCTTTTAGCACTTTGTTTACTGGAGTAGCCCTCTTGAATCTTTTTTATTGGTGTACCAATCAGCAAATCATTCAAAGAACCTTCGGTGCCAGTAGCTTATCGGAAGGCCAAAAAGGCGTACTTTTGACTGCTTTACTTAAGCTCTTGGGGCCAATTTATCTGGTGATACCGGGCATAATTGCTTTTCACTTGTTTGCTGGTGATGGCATCGGTAACGATCAGGCTTATGGAGTCCTCGTCAGGGAGGTGCTCCCAGAACATTTAACTGGGTTTTTTGCTGCAGTTATGGTGGGTGCTATTCTTAGTTCTTTTAATGCAGCACTAAATAGCACGTCGGCTCTTTTTAGTATTGGGCTTTATCAGCACGTTATTAATCCAGATGGATCTGAAAAGAAAATGGTGCACGCCGCTAAATTCTTCGTCGTGTTCATAGCTATTGCTTCAATGATTGTTGCGCCTCTTCTGAAAGGACAGGAAAGCATTTTTGCATATCTACAGGATATGAACGCTATATACTTCATTCCAATTTTTGCAGTCGTCGTGGTCGGGATGTTAAACAGGAGTGTGCCTTCCTCGGCTGCCTTTTGGGGGCTTTTAGTAGGCCTAATACTTATACCCATCAAATACTTTAATTCGAGCGCCGGTGCATTCTTTGATGGATTATTTACCTATAATTTTCACTTCTTAGGATTTGTTTTTGTACTTTTAGTAGTTCTCATGCTTCTTTGGGGTGCTGTATCTCCTCGTGCAACGGCCTGGAAATTAGAAAACAATACGTCAATTGACTTAACTCCTTGGAAGCACGCAAAGCTAGCCAGCTTTGCTTTAGTAATAATGGTGATTGCTATATACCTAAGCTTTGCTGCTTAGACTTTAATAAATTAACTTTTAACTGAGAAATAGCGGATGGTATCGCTTTTTTAAAACGGAAAAACCCGTGGGTAGCGTAAGGGTAGAGAGCTGCATCCCACCAGTGCCTAGCCCAGTAAAAATTGGTCCCTGATAGCTCGAGGGAAGTTATTAATGATTTGAGGCTCGTCTGCGTAGGACCAATGGGAGGCTCCGCAATAATAATAGCATCAAGGCTTTCTGCTTTTATCCATTCGAGGACCTTAGCAGCGCCTTGATCGATAAAAAGCGGCATACTTTTATTCATCTGATTTATCATGGATTCTTGATGAAATTTTATCACCGAAGGTGTCATGTTATGCTCCTCATAAGCATCTAAAGGAAAGTAACCGGCTTTTGCGACTGAATCAGCCTTTTTATCTAGCCAATCGATTGCACTTAGATCCTCTAAGGTGATAAGTATTCCTAGCCTTTTTCCTTTCGGGATAGGAGGAAGCTCCTCAAGGATAATAGGGGATGGGTGATCAACCTGACCTACATCAATAGCTTCGTCAGCTAGCGCTACATCGAGCTTAAAGCGATTGTCTGTATACTTTAAAATATTATCTCGCTTAGCAAGGTAGCTTTTCCCCTGTGTATGTAGACCTGCAACCCAACGCCAACTAAGTGTATTTGATGCCGGGTCACCATCAAAAAGATTCCTTAAAAACCAGTCAGCGCCTAGTTGCCATGGGAGTTTAAGCGTGTGTATCCAGATGCTGGCATACCACATTCTTGCATGGTTGTGCAAATAATTGTTTTCTATTAATTCACGGTTCCAGATGTCAAAGCAATCTATCCCACTAAGACTCTCAATCGCTTTTGTATATTTGCTATTATTGGAATATGAATCGCATAATTCTGCAAGGTCCTGCTGATAAGCCTTCCAAACTGATGGTCGC
>CACKVQ010000047.1 GCA_902603705.1 Puniceicoccaceae bacterium | reverse complement strand
AGCTACTGCATTCCTCGAAAGCACTAAGTGCAATCGATGTCACACTATCTGGTATCGTAATACTGGTTAGATCGGAGCAGTCAGCGAATGCAAAATCGGTAATCGAGGTCACGGTTTCGGGTATCGATACGCTTGAAAGGTTTGAACAATATTGGAATGCCTCATCCCCAATCGAGGTAACGGGTAAGCCATTGTAGGTGCTGGGTATGTTTAAAGACCCTGATGCTGTCGTATCACAATCCGACACGCTGTACTCGGTGCTGTCACCGTTCAGGGTGAAGGAAATAGGAATCGTGTCCACAGCTGGTTTTTCAGCAACTGTGCTAGTGCTAGTATTACTCCAGCCGCTGTTAGAAGAATCGTAGTAAATTGTAACTGAGCCACTCCCAGCAAATACATCTGTTCCAAAGGTCGGGGCGTCTCCTTCAAATGTTACACTATTTAGGCTTGTGCAGTATGCTAAAGCTGCATTTCCAATCGAGGTAATACTATCGGGTATTGTGATGCTAGTCAGGCCAGTATTATTGAATGCATACCTATCAATCGAGGTGACGCTCTCTGGGATGGTAATGCTGGTTAGGCTAGTGCAGTTATAGAAATAACCGCTTCCAATCGAGGTCACGCTCTCTGGGATTGTAATACTGGTTAGGCTGGTGCAGCCGCTGAATGCACTATCCCCAATCGAGCTCACGCTCTCTGGGATGGTAATACTGGCTAGGCTGGTGCAGGCACGGAATGCCCTACTGCCAATCAAGGTAACACTTTCTGGAATTGTAATACTGGCAAGGCTGGTGCAACTATTGAATGCACTATCCCCAATCGAGGTCACTGGTAAGCCATTGTAAGTGCTGGGTATGTTTAAAGACCCTGATGCTGTCGTATCACAATCCGACACGCTGTACTCGGTGCTGTCACCGTTCAGGGTGAAGGAGATAGGAATCGTGTCCACAGTTGGGTTTTGATACTCTCTCAAAGCTCTGAGTGTGCTAGTATCACTCCAGCCACTGTTAGAAGAATCGTAGTAAATTGTTGCTGTAGTATTCCAAAATACATCTGTTCCAAAGGTCGGAGCATCTCCTTCAAATATTATGCTGGTCGTGTTATAGCAGTCTTCGAATGCAAGAGTTGCAATCGAAGTTACGCTGTCGGGGATCGTTACGCTAGCCAGGCTAGTGCAGTATCGGAATGCATTATACCCAATCGAGGTCACGCTATCGGGGATGGTAATGCTTTCTAGTCTAGTGCAGTATCGGAATGAATAAACCTCAATCGAGGTCACGCTGTTAGGAATTGTAACATTGGTTAAACTATTGCAACCTTCGAAAGCCCCTTCGTAATTGCCAGGTCCAATGGATGTCACGGGTAAGCCAATATAGGTACTGGGAATTTCTAAGGAGCCGCTAGCAGATGTTAGGCAATCAGTAACGCTATACTCCGTGCCAGCATCGTTCAGAGTAAAGGTCATAGGAGAATAAGTGTCCACAGTTGGGTTTTGATACTCTCTCAAAGCTCTGAGTGTGCTAGTATCACTCCAGCCACTGTTAGAAGAATCGTAGTAAATTGTTGCTGTAGTATTCCAAAATACATCTGTTCCAAAGGTCGGAGCATCTCCTTCAAATATTATGCTGGTCGTGTTATAGCAGTCTTCGAATGCAAGAGTTGCAATCGAAGTTACGCTGTCGGGGATCGTTACGCTAGCCAGGCTAGTGCAGTATCGGAATGCATTATACCCAATCGAGGTCACGCTATCGGGGATGGTAATGCTTTCTAGTCTAGTGCAGTATCGGAATGAATAAACCTCAATCGAGGTCACGCTGTTAGGAATTGTAACATTGGTTAAACTATTGCAACCTTCGAAAGCCCCTTCGTAATTGCCAGGTCCAATGGATGTCACGGGTAAGCCAATATAGGTACTGGGAATTTCTAAGGAGCCGCTAGCAGATGTTAGGCAATCAGTAACGCTATACTCCGTGCCAGCATCGTTAAGAGTAAAGGTCAGGTCTGCCTCTGAAGCAGCTTGTAAGAATGTAGCAAGGAATGGTAATATGAGTAGGCCCTTAAATTTCATACGAAGAGCTAAGGAAATATTTACATTATTATCAACCAGAAACAAAGAATTAGCCCTATTTACCCCCGTACGCTTACCCAAAGCGTCCCCCTTTACGCTCCCCTTAAATAGAAAAGCAAAGGGCTTGTAGGAACTCCTAGGTTAGAATCCTTGTACAAGGACGGGGTATCTTAAGGGATGCTGGTCTCTTGATGGTGTGTATACATCAAGTGCCTTAGAAAAAATTACTCCGCTTAACCGCCAGTAACACTAAGCGAAATTGAACTAGCTGGCACACCGTACTGATCTGCTAAAGCTTGTATAATTGCAGCTTCGTCATACTCACTTCCTTCGATAGAAAGATTAATATCTTTATTAGAAGAATCTGAATCATTCATTTTAAACCTAAAGAATTTCTTATCTTCACCAGGCTGAACATTCATCTGAACACTTGCGGTTCCTCCAGTCGTCCAAATACCAAGGTCAGAGCTTTGCTCTACTTCCAAAGATAGAGTTGCTTGCCCGTCTTGTATTTCAATCATAGTTGAGCCAGCACGAAGGTCTACTATTTCATCTAGAGAATACTTGCTTTGTATCCCATCTAAAGATGCTTGGGCATCTGAATTATCATTAGGATCATTACCAAGATAAGTTTCAATCACATCGGGTATTCCATCAACATCAGAATCGGTGGGCTGATCGATTATAGTCAGAGGATTGCTAGTCGTATAGGAATCAGAAATATTATATAGAGCCGTAGTTTCTTCCAAAGTTAATGAATTTAAATCAGGGGTTATTTCCACTTCTTTATAATAGGAGATTGAATCTGCATCAATTAAGATACCGATAGTACCTATCACAGATTTTAGTCTATCAATATTAGGGATAACACTATCTCTATAAGTTGTATAAGAATATACTCTCTCGTAGGCTCCCTCAGCTAATAACTCAAACGAAACAGGCTCTAAATATGTTTCTTCATACACTGGGTCGCGTCTTTGATAATCATTAGTTAGAATAACTGCACGATACATATCAGTGTCTAATTTATTTATTAAATCTAATTCGCTATCGGAGCTTTGTATTGAACCATTCTCAAATCCTGAAATATCTTGAAAGTAATTATATTCTTCGTAAGGATAATCAGCTCTGAATGGGTATCCTGTTCCTATTTGAAAATACCTAGAATTTGAAGGATCACTCACTCTTGCGAAGTTACTATTGGAAAAATCAGTGGTCCAATCTTCAGGT
>CACKVQ010000046.1 GCA_902603705.1 Puniceicoccaceae bacterium | reverse complement strand
AACTATCGTATACAAAATAAATGTTCTATATGGCATATTAAATATGTGTGTACTAAGATAGAATGTAATACTTCTTGCTATATAAAACAAGATTATCTTGCACATAGTAACACGGATATAGCCTTTATTATTAGCAGGGGTAATTGTTAAATTTTATATAATATAGAAATTATTAGAAAAAGTGCTATAAATTGTTATTAGTATACCAGTTGGTATGTAATGTGCTTATTTATAGAAATTTATTATATTATTTCATTTTTTTTCATATTTTTCACTTTTTTTCATTTTTTTACTTTACTTCCATCATTTTAAATTTTTTTTTATATAAAACTCTAACACCTTTTATACCAAAATATAACTAATGAATACCAAATTATTCACCACAATTCTCTTAGCTATCACCTCATTAGCTTTATCCTCACATGCATACAATGCGTCCCTAATAATTACAGGGGTTTTTGACGGTCCTCTATCAGGAGGAACTCCTAAAGGTGTTGAACTTTATGCTACCGCAGACATCGCTTTTTTAGATGCTTATGGCATTGGTGGTGCTAACAATGGAGGTGGCACAGATGGATCTGAATTTACATTTAGCGGAAGTGCATCTGCTGGTGATTACATTTATGTTGTAGCTAGTGGTAATGCTGATGAATTCGAAACATTTTTCGGTGGGGCATCTACTTTCTCAACTAATGCTATGTCTATCAATGGTGATGATGCAATAGAGCTATTTGAATTTGTAGGTGCAGATGGTGAGGAAACCGTACTCATAGACACCTATGGTGATCCCAATGTGGATGGTAACGGTGAAGATTGGGAATATCTAGACGGTTGGGCTTACAGAAATAGTGGTACAGTTGCTGGAGCTTTTGTATCTACAGATTGGACATACTCAGGTGCTAATGCATGGGATGGGGCATCAACTAACGCTTCATCAGACGCTGTTATGCCTCTAGGAACATATAGTGCCACACCCGTACCAGAGCCAAGCTCATATGCGTTATTAGTTGGACTTTTAGGAATGTCCCTCGCTTTAATCCGTCGCCGAAGAGACTAGGCCTTCTTTACTACCACGATATTAATATCGCCGCCCTTATGGGCAGCTTTTAAAATTTTTATTTATATAAAATTCTAAATTCGTTTATATCATAATCATTACTAATGAATACCAAATTATTCACCACAACTCTCTTAGCTATCACTTCATTAGCTTTATCCTCACATGCATCCCTAATAATTTCAGGGGTTTTTGACGGTCCTCTTTCAGGTGGAACTCCTAAAGGTGTTGAACTTTATGCTACCGCAGACATCGCTGATTTAAGTGCTTATGGCATCGGTGGTGCTAACAATGGAGGTGGTACAGACGGTCTGGAATATACATTTAGCGGAAGTGCATCAGCTGGTGATTACATTTATGTTGTAGCTAGTGGTAATGCTGATGAATTCGAATCATTTTTCGCTGGAACCGGAGCATATTCAAGTGGTGCTCCCGATCCAACAGCTACTTTCTCAACTAATGCTATGTCTATCAATGGTGATGATGCAATAGAGCTATTTTCAGTTGATGCAATTGCGGAGACATTCACAGTCATAGACACCTTTGGTGATATCAATGTGGATGGTAACGGTGAAGTTTGGGAATATTTAGACGGTTGGGCTTACAGATATAGCGATACAGTTGCTGGACCTTTTGTAGATACAGATTGGTTTTTCTCAGGTGCTAATGCATGGGATGGTGCATCAACTAACGTTTCATCAGACGCTATTATTCCTTTAGGAATGTATACTGCCACACCCGTTCCAGAGCCAAGTTCATATGCCTTATTAGCTGGACTTGTAGGAATGTCCTTCGCTTTAATTCGTCGCCGAAGAGACTAGGTCTTTACTGTCACGATATTTATTACGCCGCCCTTATGGGCGGCTTTTTTTATACTTTATAAGTATTGGTTACAGCTTTTATGGGTAGTTTTTGAGTATGTGGCCTTAATTACCTTTTATGTAATATTGAGCGTTAAGGCTATGGCATCTTAAAAGATTCACGATATGCCTCTTCCCGCTTGCTATTCTGCTACTAGCGAATCTTAAATCCCACTTGTTTACCACGTTCCAAGCGATGTAGGCTTACCTTTAGCCCATACTTTTATCTCCCAAGTTTCTAAATCGTTGAGTTTACAAGTAAATCATAAGTACGGGCTTGTAGCTTAGCGATTAGAGTTGGGGACTCATAATCCCTTGGTCGTAGAGAGTTTTTAAATAGGGTAGGTCGGGGTGAATTCCAAAGTCGCTATATCCAGCTCCAGCTGTTGTATTTTGGAGTGAGGATGTAATTTGGTGTAATTCTGATCTAGCAATCGCCAAGCCACTACCGCCAACACCCCCGCGCACTTGTTCATATTCATTGTAGGCATTTTGTTGCCTCGGAACTAGCATGTTAAAAGAGTCATTACCACCATTCAGGAATAAACACACGAGTGCTTTGTAATCAGTAAAGTTAGAGGCTGATGCTGCACCAGCAGTCAAGCGTAGTGAAAGTAATGAGGACAGAAGGGCGGCCGTGCCTACTGCGGCACAATTTGCCTGACCGATGAATTTCCGCCTCGAAATTTTCTTCTTAAGATCCAGTTTAATATAGTGTATTGAATTCGGGTGTAAGTGCGATTAATCCGGCTACAAATTTAACCTTATCAATGCCTGTTAAATTTAAACTTGGAGTATTCACGGCTGCCAGAATAGTTGACCGATTATCAGTTGTCAGTCTACCTGCACAGAGTATTAAATCAAGGTGGTCTATCAATGTGGAGGTATTGCCTGAGATAGAATTCTCATAAGTAAAGTCTAGGACGGAATCGACAAGGTTACGTTGTCCGATATTTCCGAAATTGCCACTACCGTTACCAGCGATACCATAAACTATAAGTGTGTTTAGAGCATTTGCTAATTGAAGAGCGCTGACATCATTGTGGATTTGGAATTCTGGAGCGTTTAATGCCGCATCAGAAATTTCCCCATTGGGTGCATAATCAGGCCGATAATAGTTAAAGACCGATGGTGATTCGTAAGGAGCTTGCAGGATTGTATCGTGTAAATCCTTGAAGTACAACCATCCGTAGGTTCGATTTGATGTGAGTCCAAAGGCACGTGCAACATGCATGAGTCTAATTATAGGCTCTCTTAATTTACCGTGACTTGGATCGTATGCAAGGCTAGCAGATCTAGCTTCTGGGTGAAGTAGGACCGCTTTAATAGTCGCTTCCATACAGCCTCGATTACCTGATCCAGAACCCTCATAGAGACCATTTTTGAAGGCCAGAGCGACTGCTTCTATGTAGGCAGGCGATGGGTTAGAAATGGTGAATCTTTGGATCATGAATCGCGCAAAAAAGGGCGGCACATTTTTATGATTAAAGAGATGGTCTAGTAAGCCTGCGACGTCGTTTCTGACTCCGTTTGCGTTTTGG
>CACKVQ010000044.1 GCA_902603705.1 Puniceicoccaceae bacterium | reverse complement strand
CGATGTTAGCAATGACCCGAATAACTCAGAGGACTCACCTGACGCTGATGGCTTTATTAAAGTAGCAGTTGAATATAACTTCCACGCTGCATCAGGCGGTATTTACAGGATCGAGCATAGCGAAAATTTAGACTCTCTAAATTGGGTCATTGTCGAAGATGGTATTGTGGGCGAGGGTGGATTAATCGAAAGGCTCTACTCAACTGAAGATTACTCCCGAAGATTCTTTCGAGCCATCCGTACGGATCAGTAAGCTTAACAAGGCCCCGCCCAAGCGGGGCTTTTCTTTTGGTAGGGATGAATGCATCTGCAGTAAGCAACCCATTGACGGAGTAATTTTTTTCGAAGGCACTTAATGTATATACACACCTTCAAGAGACCAGCGAAGCGAACCCCCGCCCCGTCCTTGTACAAGGATATTGACCTAGAAGTCCCTACAAGCCCTTTGCGTTTCAATTTAAGGGGTGCAAAAAGGGGATAGTTTGGTAGCCGTACTGAGGGAAGGAAGAACTAATCTTTGTTGATTTGATTAGCGGGGAATGTAGTACTTTAGACGCAGCAAGTGGCAATAATTACTATGCTTAGACTTATGCGTATTCATTCGGTGAAGGAACATGGCATTGGTATAACAAGGATACCCAATGGATCGTAGACTTCTTAAATGATGAATGATCTACTTTTGGTATTTTCAGTAATATTTAATCATATTTTTTCTTACTTTGAATTTTTTTATAATAACAGGCAATCTATCCCAGTTAGTTAGCAAACTTACCAAGGCAAAAATAGCTAAGCCATGATGCGAAGCAAAACTAGAAAAATTATGAAGACCAAATCCTAAAGTGATTTCTAATAGACATGCCAAAAATAGCAAAAAACAAGTAGTTATGCCCAGTATAGGATGTTTCTTTATATCTATCATAATATTTTGTAAATATATACAGCACAATCTTTGCCAAATAATTACAACAGCATCTCTTAAAATACCCAGCCCTTACACAAGGATATTGACCTAGGTGTCCCCACAAGCCATTTGCGTTTCTATTTAAGGGGAATATATATATACGGTTTGGGTAAGCTTACGAAGCGTTTTAGCTGCGATTCCTTAGCTCATTTGCCATATAGCTCTACTAGGAAGAATTAGCGCCTACGAAGAGCGACAATCCAAATGGATAAAAATCCGAGAAGAAGGGCGTAGCTGGATGGTTCTGGGACAGCAACTACTTCAATTTGGCCAAGAAAGTTTCTGTGTCCTGCAATAGCACAAGTGTACCAGTAGTTGCCTACTTCTTGAGAAGAAGGGGTCCAAGTAAAGCTATCCCCAGAATTAGCAACTAAATACAGAGATTCACCATTTGAAGCCGCAACATATGAAGCAGCTTCTGGCAGGGTACTTGGAAAGTTGTCCCGCAATCCAGTGGAAGCATTTGGATTATAGGGAGCCATTGCTGTGTCAGATAAGACAATAAATGGATGTCCGCTACCCACGTGTGTAAATGTGTAGCTTGTAGAAGCGCTTAAAATTAGCTTTGTATCTACAGTTGAGTCTGGCAGTTCTGAGCCATCAACGAAGTCGAAGTAAAAATTTCCACTACCTCCAGTTAATTCAATATCGCTACTTAACTCTAGAGTGTAACTGTTTGAACCCGCATCAAAAACATTAATAGCACCAAAGGCTGAAATTGTGGCTATGATGTTTGATAAAAATAATATAGTCGGAAATTTCATAAAATTACCTTTAATTCATCTAGTAAAATAATATATTTAGCAAACAAAATCCTATTTTTTATTAGAAAATATAAACGAAATATTGTCTATTTGTTGATATCAGCTTTTATGGTAAAGTAGTAAATATATGCGTTTGTAATATTATGTATTAGATATACTTACAAATTCCTTCTAATGCTTATTCGGATACCAAGTTCTACCGCTTCAAAATGACGGAGTAATTTTTAGAAGGCACTTGATATATACACATCAGTAAGAGACTCAGATAAGTGGCATTGAAAAATAAAAGGTCCGCAGTGAATACGATGACCCAAACTGCGGACTTCTTGAAATTCGCGTGGCTTGCGAAGGCGATTGGAAGCCGGGATACCCATGGCCTCGATAATACACCAAAACAAGGCCTAGGCAGCTAGACGATGGCGGCCCTTTGCGCGACGCGCAGCTAAAACATTGCGGCCAGAGTGTGTTGAGTTACGGGCGCGGAAGCCGAATTTGCGAGCGCGACGTAGCTTGGAAGGTCGATAGGTTGGTTTCATAAGAAAAGTGTCCTTAAAATAGGAGAACATGGAAGCAAACCCTGCCCTTACTGCTGTCAAGGCACGATCACAGAGATTTGTGCCTCTTTTCGGAGCGCCAAAATCTGAGAAAGGTTAAATTTAAGTAAAAGTAACGTCGGTTAATATAAGGATTTGCAATGCGCAAGATGGTTCTTAAGGTAGACTGCTTAATATCTTCTTTAAATCCCCATTTCCCAAATCATGTGGGTGTTTTTTACTTCGTGATGCCAGCAACCACTGTAAAACCCCCCATACCAAATATTTACCATTAATTCTAAAAAGGTAATCTGTATATGTTTCGTTTATTTTTATTACTACTAGCAAGCGTATCTGTCTCATTTGGTTCTGATTATATTAATTCTGCAACAGCTCCTCAAAGTGTTACTCAAGATACCACAGTATCTGTGGAGGTCTCATATCAAGCATCAACTAATCGCGAAATCGTGGTTGTTTTCCAGTTGAACAGCTCTCCGTGGACCACGTTTGGATATAACAGAATTACGGTCAGTGCAGGTAGCTCTACTCTCAATGTTCCTATAGCAATTGGTGCTAATACACCAATTGCCAGTGGAGTGTATAAGTTTGTTGTCTTTATAGTGCCTGATTTGGGCAATTGGAATAATCGATTGGATGCGAAGACACCACAGAACTCGGTTAGCTGTATTCAAGCTCCGTCTAGTGTATCAGATTATGACTCTTTTTCCGTCTCGTTGGATGGGGTCGATGCCGAACTGCTACTGAAGGATAAAATTGATCCGATTGAAATTATCGAGTTTTCTAGTGATTTAGCAATCTGGACCCCAGTAGCAAGGAACTATGTAGATCACTGGGAGACAGTCTTTCCTCATGCATATGCCCTAAGCGCGGTTGCAGGAAGCACCGATCAAGCCATGGTCATGGCGCAAAGTGAAAAGGGTTTCTACCGAAAGCGCTCAACTAGCACAATAAACGCAGGTTCCAATAGGGAATTAGCATCTCGTTTTTTAATGCAGGCAACCTTCGGCCCCTCACGCGCCGAGATAGAAGGCTTCCCTAATATAAACTCAAATACCTTTGGGTCTCCAGGAGATGGCAGCTTTGAAGACTGGATAGACGCGCAAATTGCAATTAGCCCCTTCTATCACCGTGCCTATTGGCGAGAACGTAGCGATCCAGATTACATTGATGAATCTGCATTACCAGATCGCCTCGTCAACGAGGTAGGTCACAATCCTGCCTACGGGCAGCAGTTCTCTTTTAGTCGCGGACAAACAGTCTATCATACAGACTGGAGAAATCCGCTGCCGGGATATGGCGGATTGGTCGATATTGATGGTAATCCCATCGACGAGAACCACCCCGACTGGCCGACAAACTCAGACGATTTTGATTGGGCAGGTAGACCCATGTTAGGCTTACATGTTGATAACGTTCTTGCCCACATACCTAGTACAGGTAACTACCCTTATCGATTAAATAAATATGATACAAACTACCCTGTTAATGATACACGACAGATGGTTTGGTATAAAGCCGCCATTGATGCCCCTGATCAGCTACGTCAGCGTGTCGCATGGGCATTGTCGCAATATTTTGTCGTCGCCGAGTTAGGAAATAATCAGCCGCAGGCAGTAGAACGCTGGCTAAACTATTATGATATTTTTACACGGCACGCATTTGGTAATTTTAGAGATATACTCGATGAGGTAACGTGGAGCCCACATATGGGTTACTACCTATCTCACATTGAAAACAGAAAAGCGAATCCCAGCCAAGGGACTTTCCCAGACGAAAACTATGCACGCGAGGTTATGCAGCTTTTTACCATAGGGCTATGGGAA
>CACKVQ010000043.1 GCA_902603705.1 Puniceicoccaceae bacterium | reverse complement strand
GTTTTTGTTTTGCGATCTAATCCTTACCCACAACTAATGAATAGGCAAGTTCGTGTTTACTTAGGCGGGGACTTTAATGGTTGGAATAAAGCGATTGGCCAACCTGAGTGGGAGCTAAAGCCTGTTAGCTATGCGGCCGAAACTACATATAAACTACGCGTTCCTCTAGAGCAAATTCCAATTAGCAAGCAGTCTTCATTTAAATTCGTTACAGACCGCGGCGAATGGTTCGATGTACCCGACAGTGCACCTAATCGTATAGTCTTTGATGGTGTATCTAATTTTCATTTAAATCCGTTGAATACGGGCCGACATGTCTTTCGTTTTTATGCGCCGTTTGCTCATGAGTCCTTGGGTAATGAAAGAATTATTTGGAGCGATGATGGTACATATGAGGTTTATGAGTTACCTCAAAATAGATTTCTTACATCCAAAAAGACTGAGCTTGAAATGGGCGCCATCGTTTTGGGAGATTCGACAACTTTCCGGCTTTTCGCACCTAGGGCGGGACTCGTAACAGTATCTTATGGTCATAAATCTGATTGTTCTGATTTTATCACACAAAATATGCTTAAGCATGACGGTTGCTTATGGGAGTTCTCTACGGATCATAATTTAGATGGTTATTATTATTATTACAATATTGAAGGGACTAACTTAGATGGAACTACGCATTTTGATAGCTCTTTTTCTGTCCTTGATCCTTATGCAAAAGCCTGTCTCGGGCGAAGTGGTCCTGGTATTGTAATTGCGCCCGAACGGATTCCAGAAGTGATAACAAACTACCAGCCACCTGCTTGGCACGACATGATTATCCTTGAAGCTCATTTACGAGATCTAGCAGCGCATGCTCCAATTGAGCTTACACCGCAGGAGCGCAATGGTTATGCTGGCCTTCGTAAATGGCTAAAAAGTGAGCAATGTTATTTGAAAGAGTTGGGTGTTAATGTTATCGAATTACAGCCAATTCAGGAATTCGATAATGAAAAACCCGAGGATTATCACTGGGGCTATATGACAGTGAATTACTTTTCTCCTGAGAGTAGCTATGCTGCAGTCCCAGAGAAGGCTTCTCAAATTGAAGAATTTCGTGATCTTGTGGCAGATTTCCACGATCAGGGCATTGCAGTGATACTTGACGTTGTGTATAACCACGTAGGGGAGCCTAATCATCTACTTTTCATTGATAAGCTATACTATTTTCATCTCGATCAGGCAAATGATTTAGTAAATTGGAGTGGTTGTGGAAATGACCTTCGATGTGGCACGCCTATGGGTAGGCGCTTGATCATCGACAGCTTAAAACATTTGGTACTGGCGTATGATGTAGATGGATTTCGCTTTGATTTGGCTGAATTGATAGGTATTGAAGTCCTGCGAGAAATCGAGAGTGAGCTAAAGAAGATCAAGCCCTCCATTATACTAATTGCTGAACCGTGGAGTTTTCGAGGGCACATCCAGAACGAGTTGCAGACTACAGGATTCGCTTCTTGGAATGACGGATTCCGTGATTGCATCGCTTCGTATATCAGAGGTGAGGGTAATCAAGACAGTATCCGCCACTTTATGTCAGGTTCGCCTACTTCAACTCGTTTTGCTGCTCAGACTATAAATTATACTGAGTCACATGACGATCACTGCTGGCTCGATCGAATTACGGAACGCCCAAACAATAATGGTTATGACCCCACACTTCTAGACCTTCGCCGTACCCACTTAATGGCGTCACTGCTTTTAAGTTCGCTAGGTGTGCCTATGTTGGCATCAGGACAAGATTTTCTACGATCAAAATCAGGTATATCAAATACCTATCAGCGTGGAGACATTAACGCACTAGATTATAATCGACGAAATTTTTTCTCAGGCACACACGCTTATTTTTGTGACTGGATACATTTTCGACTTTCCAATCAGGGTAAGGCACTGCGTTATGATGGACGCATAAGTGAAGGTTATCTGCAGTTTTTCTTCGCTGAGGGTTCTAGTGCTGTGATTGTCTTATTTAATGCAGATTACTCTGTAGATGCGCCTCAGGTCGTCTATGCCATCAATCCGCACTTTAAATATGCGAATGTCGAATGCGCGCAGATCGGACCAAAAGGACTAAAGCAGGTAGCTGACCAAGAACGATTTAGTATAGACGGAATCAGTACCGCTCTTATTCCATTATCTGATAAAGAAATTAATTTACCTCCATTGACCTGCGGGCTCTGGCTATATTAGTTCTTCCCACAAAGTGGTTCTTACATAATATCTTATAGCCGCTGTAATCAAGGCTATTGGTACTCTAAAAAATTATAATTACAGACTCTAGCAATAATTATTTACAGTGATTAGTGGGCAAATTGATACTGTTTGGCAGCGTCTTGAGTTACTTCCACCCACTCGTCCCAAGTCTCTTTAAGTGAGGCACGTAACTGCTTAATCTCTTTTTGAAGAACTTCTTTATGCTCTTGGCTAGCTTTCTTTAGTTCTCGTATTTTAACCTTAATTGCAGCAGCTTTTTCATCGAAGGTTACAGAAAGTGCTTCCAGTTTGGCTTTGAGCTCAGTAGCGTATTCGTCCATCTCTTCACTGATATGATCTAGGATCATTTTCTTGTCTTTTGAAACCAGAGATTTTTGGATACTTAGCTCATTAACAATGCGTAATCCTTTTACTAATCCAAGCTTGGAAGATAACCATATAGCCCATTTGGATGGGTCAAAGTGGTACCAGCGTATACCATTACGGTAATCTCCTGCGAAGGCATGGTGGTAATTGTGGTAACCTTCTCCAAATGTGAGTACTGCCATTATTGCATTGTCTACAGCGCTGAGTTCACGAGCAAAAGTTTTTGATCCGTAAGTGTGGCAGAGTGAGTTAATGAACCAAGTACAGTGATGAATCATCGCCATACGCATAAGAAACCCCATGTAGAAAGAAGCTAGTGCGCTGCCAGTTATGACCCAACCGATAAAGAAAACTGCCAAATTCACTCCAATTAGAAAATGTGAATAGTACTTGTCTTGAAGCATCACTCGGGGATTCTTTATCAAATCGGCGACTAAACTTTTATCAAAATCGCGCTTGTATTCAAAGAGCCACAATATGTGAGCGTACCAAAAACCCTTCTTTATAGAGTAGGGGTCTTTATCTGTGTCCACGTTATTATGATGAATTCTATGATCATAAGACCATTTAAGGGCAGACATCTCAAAAGCGAGTGCAGAACTTAATAATACACACCACTCAAAGAATGGGTTAGCAGTGTAAGATTTGTGAGCATAGAGTCGGTGATAACCTACGGTGATCGACATACCACCTAAGATGTAAGTAACAAGAAATAGGGCGACTGCAGACCAAGAAAAAACCGTAATAAAAGCAGGTAGAAGTGCTACCAAGGCAATATGGTAAGCAATCACAAAAGAAAACATGTCCCAATTTTTAATTTTCATAAATAATTAATTCTTAACTTGACTGAGTGTAATGTAATAAACGGTGCTCAATCAATTTTTTTAAATAATTGATATACAACATTCTGTGGTTTTATATGTGAACCGAAAAGGAATAATACCTAGTTTATTATCAGAAGCACAAGTGTCATAAATGTCAAACCTATTCAGGCTAAATTGACTCCATAATGTATGGATTTATAATTATTGAGACTTACACGTTGACGATTTATGTTTAATTGTAGCAATTTATATATAGCGAATATTTACGATAGTGGAATAAAACTTGCCAAGTTTAATTACCTGACTACACATCGCATCCTTATAAATTTTACTTCATAATAATAACGAATAGAAATGGCTACAAAAATTGGAATAAATGGTTTCGGCCGCATTGGTCGCTTAGTTTTTCGCTCACTTGTCGAGAAGGGGCTCTTAGGCTCTGAAATCGAAGTAGTTGCTATCAACGATCTCGTACCTGCAGAAAACCTCGCTTACCTTCTAAAATATGATACTACCCAGGGTCGCTTTAAAGGTACAGTGGAAGCAAAGGGTGATGACGCGCTCGTAGTGAACGGGCACGAAATAAAGACACTGGCAGTACGCGAGGGACCTACTGCCCTTCCTTGGAAAGAGCTTGGCGTTGATATCGTCATAGAGTCCACAGGTCTATTTGTACAAGATATGAAAGCACGTGGTCACCTTGAAGCCGGTGCCAAGAAGGTTATTATTTCAGCTCCTGGTAAAGGTGATGGAGTTAAGACGGTGGTACTCGGTGTCAACGATGACGAGCTAAATGCCGGACACGATCTAATCTCTAATGCATCTTGCACAACTAATTGTTTAGCGCCAATTACTAAAGT
>CACKVQ010000042.1 GCA_902603705.1 Puniceicoccaceae bacterium | reverse complement strand
ATGCTATTTTCGGATCGGGTATTAGTGCCCAAGGTGCACGACGCCTTGCTCTGAGCCATGGATCTAAAGTAGTCTTGTTTGATGAATCAGGAAAAGGAGATCAAATGGATTTCCGGTTAGAGGATTTATCTAAGTTTGATGCCTTTATTTTTAGCCCAGGCTTTGTCGAGAATCATCCGTGGCGTGTTCTGGTTGAAGAATCAGGATTACCTTGTCTAAGTGAGCTCGCTTTTGCGGCGCGATATTGGAAGGGTCGGATTATTGGTGTAACAGGCACCAATGGTAAAAGCACTGTCACTGCACTGCTCGAAAGAGCTTTAAAAATCTCTAAATTAACAAGTTTGGCGGCAGGAAATATAGGGTACTCTTTCTCAGAGGCAGTACTTTCTGATTCGAATAATTTGGAGGCATATGTGGTACTTGAAATCAGTTCATTTCAGGCCGAGTTGATCGATGGCTTGGTTTTAGACGCTTTAATATGGACTAATTTAATACAATCACCACTAAATAAAATCTATAGAAAGTTGAATTGTGACATTAAGTAATTCACAGATTTCCAATGCTCTTAATAAAGTTGACCCGGCAATTGCGCAGCCCCTGAAAAAATCTATCAAGGACCTCACATTTAGCGGTAAAGTTGTAGGTTCTAATCTTAAATGCGCCGAACAACTTCTACCGTTAGCAAAGGCTTTTTCTATCCACCCGATATCAGGCTTCGCAGTAGGTGCAGTAGCAGTAGGCCAATCAGGCAATCTTTATTTAGGTGCCAACATAGAATTTCTTGGAGTACCACTACACGCAACAATACATGCAGAACAATCGGCCCTTTTAAATGCATGGATGCATCAAGAAAATGAGATAGACGCTTTGTATGTGTCGGAATTACCCTGTGGACACTGCCGCCAATTTTTAAGAGAACTATCAAACATTAATCGCTTAAAAATTTTTGTTCACGGCCATGCGTATAGCCTTGAAACACTCTTACCAAACGCTTTCGGCGAAGCTCCTACTAAGGGACTTGGCCTACTAGATACTCGCAACACCAAATTAGAGATAGAACGAGCGCAATTAGACGCTTATACAAAGTGCGCAATTGATGCTGCAAAGCGCAGTTATACGCCGTATAGTAACTCGCCTGAAGGCTTTTTCATTCAGTGCACCGATGGACGCATCTTTGTCGGAAGTGTCGCCGAATCTGCTGCTTTTAATCCAAGTGTTCCAAGCGTAATCGTCGCGCTCAATCAACGAAATTTTTCGAGTAGCAGAGACGTGCCAATAAATAAAGCTATACAAATAAAGGTGGCGACATCCAAAAATGACTCCCTTGCTTTTGCACAAAGTGTCATTAATTCAATTTCAGATTGCGAAGTAGAGTGCGTCTGTGTGGGTATGCGCTGATTAAATTCTGCTTTTTTTACAAATAAAACGAGTGATGTATTTAAAGCTAATCATATCGCAAGGCATCGATAGGATCTAGGCGCGAGGCGCGCAATGCAGGGTAAACTCCAGAGGCTAAGCCAATAAAACTACTAAAGAGGAATCCATATATCATTACACTAATTGGGATGAGGCTAATATTCTCACCCTCCGGGATCAAGTCGCGCGCCATTGATAGCAAACCGATACTAAGAAATAAACCCAATAAACCTCCAAGTATGCTGATTACTACAGCCTCCGCAAGAAACTGTATAAAAATATCGTAACTACGCGCCCCAATTGCTTTTCGTACGCCAATCTCACGTATTCGCTCACTAACAGAGGCAAGCATGACATTCATAATTCCAATACCACCAACCAGAAGTGAGATTCCAGCAATGCCACCAAGTGAATACGTGAAAGACTTTTCAAGTTTCTCAAGTTCCGCCATTTGTTCTTCCTGGGTACGCACCTCAAAGTCTAAGATTCCGCGGTGAGTTTGTATCAACGTATTTTCGATCTGTTCGATTAAGTCAGGCATTGTTTGCCTATTAGATGCGAGAATTTCGATGTGGTTTATTTCATCGTTCCCTTTGTAGCGTGACATAGCAGTGGTCGCTGGAATGTAATTAAAGCGCGCTTCATAATTAAACTTATTTCTGACCCCCGGTCTTGCACGACCTACTGGTTTAATCTGCCCAATAATAGTATAAACCTGACCCTTAACCCGAACTTGCTTACCAATAACATTAGGTTCCCCCTCATAAAGTTCCTTAACTATATGCGGCCCTATAACGATAACAGGACTTTTAACCTCGATGTCATAATCTGAGATGAAGCGTCCATTAATGAGTTCATTTTTCTTAATGTTGGCATAATCTGGTGTCACTCCTTGGAGGAGGCCGCCCTCGCGTCGACCATTGGCAATGAATCGCTCCCATCTCATATCCACAACAGGGGAGACAAAATCTGCCAAAGGTATAGCCTTTCTGATGGCACTTATGTCTCTCCAAGTCATACCTGGAGAAATACCTGCTATGTGCTGTTGTGATTCTGGAGCTTCACTCGGATGCACCTCTAGCTTAAGTACGCCACCGCTACGCTCAAAAGAAGCACGCATATTATTGAGCATTCCTTGTACGATACCTACCATGGCTACTAGTGCAGCAACCCCGAGAATAATGCCACTCATAGATAAAAGCGATCGAAGCTTGTTAGACCAAACCTCGCGCAATCCATTGCTCGCTCCTGTATATATATCGCCTATATAATTCATTTAGTAGAGTCCTCTATAACTATCCCATCTTGCATCAGAATACGTCGTTTTGCATACGTTGCTACTTCATCATCATGCGTAACTAGTACAAGTGTGATACCCTCATCCATGAGCGAAGTAAAGAGGTCCATGATAGACATCCGATTCTTGCGATCTAAATTACCAGTAGGCTCGTCGGCCAAAATTAGTCGGGGCTCATTTATGAGCGACCGGGCTATCGCCACACGTTGACGCTCTCCCCCAGATAATTGACTCGGGGTATGTGAAGCACGATGTTCCATACCAACACGCTCCAATGCCTTGATAGCTAATTCAGATTTATTCTTCACCGGTTTACGGCTGTAGGTCAAGGGCAGTACTACATTGTCTAAGACCGTTAACTTAGGTAACAAATTAAAAGCTTGGAAGACAAACCCGATACTCGTAGCCCGCAGCCTAGAACGCTCCTCACGGTCTATGGCCGAAACATCACGCCCTTCGAATAACATCTTCCCAGAAGTTGGGCTGTCCATAAAGCCAAGCATGTGCATTAATGTGGACTTGCCCGATCCTGAGCTTCCGATAACAGCAATGAACTCACGATCGCTGATTGTTAAGTCGACCCCAGCTAGCGCGTGAACTAGCTCATCTCCAACCCTGTAGTAGCGGCGCAGGGCTGATAATTCAAATATTTTTTCGAATTTAACCATCCGATATTCGGAAATCACGGGGGCGACTTAAAGCGACAACTTCGCCCTCTTCCAAGCCAGAACGTATATGGACATGCTGTAGATTATTAATTCCTACAGACACCTCACGGCGCTCCCAGCCTGAGGATTTTTTGACATATATGTGGCTAGCGCCATCATCATTAAAAACAGCAGATAAAAGGATGCTAATTGCATCTTTAGCAGACTCGATAGGCACCTCAACAGTGGCGCTAATACCCGGCCGCACTCGTTTGTCGGTCACTTCAAAAAAGACTTCGACGGGGAATACGCGTACATTTCCATCTTTGCGCGCGGAGGGTGCTATGACGTTTATAGTTCCTTCGACCTCAAATTCCGGTATGGCATCGAAACGTAAAAATGCTTTTTGCCCAAGGAATAGTCTCTCTACATCAACCTCATTAATATTAGCCTCCATATATAGCTCATCAAGTTCTGCAATAGTTAATAATCCCGTACCATTAGAGACCGACGTTGCTCCGGAAATAACCTGACCCTCCAGTACATCCATACGTGTGATGACACCATTATGGGGCGCAGAGATAACACTTTTAGACAAATCCTCAGCAGCATCTTCCAGTCGCGCCTGCGCGATCTCCAAATTAATTTCTGCTAGTTTAAGCTCCGTTTTTGCATCTAAATATTCTTTTTCACCAACAAAATTTTCCTCGAATAAATCCTTAAGGCGGCGGTTATTTCGTTCAGATTTTTCTAGGCGTAGGCGTTCGGCCTCTAAATTACGCTGCGCTTCGCGTAAACGTGTCTCTAGGCTCGTACGATCCAGTTCGAGTAGGACTTGATCTCGAACAACAGCATCGCCCTCTTCCACTTTTATTTCCATAATACGACCACTGATCTCAGATTTTACAATACTACTAAGTAAAGGTAAGACCTCCCCACTAGCCGGCACCACAGACATGAGGTCGCGACGCTCAGCAATATCGGTACGCAGTTCACTGCTGTACGACTCACCGCCACCAGGAATTAATCTAAGTAAAAAAGCGAGGCCTCCTGTAAAAAAAACGAGGATAAGTATAAATTTTTTGGGGGAGGTCATGGTAATTCATTAAGAGGTTTTACCAGCGGTTCTTTCTGCGGCGTTGTGAATTTAGAGTGAGTTTTAGCAGT
>CACKVQ010000041.1 GCA_902603705.1 Puniceicoccaceae bacterium | reverse complement strand
TGGGGGTCAAGCTGACCATCGGCTCAGATGCACATAGTCCAGAGTCTGTGGGTCAATTCTTTGATGTTATACAGCCTATGCTCCGTAGTAAGGGCTTTATGGACCTTTATTATTTTCGCGCTCGCCAGCGCTACAGAATAGATATGCCAGAGGGCATTATTTAATTTTATTATACCAAAATCGCTATGCCTTTTTCAAGCTTGAAAGCTAGTGGATCGGCTCCACTTTTGTAATTTTTAAATTTTCATTATGTCTGAGATCGCCAAAGCCTACGAACCGAAAGAAGTCGAACAAAATTGGTATGCCAAATGGCTCGAGGCTGGGTGCTTTAAGGCATCGGCAGATACCAAGCGTGAGCCCTATGCGATCATGATACCGCCACCAAATGTTACTGGCATGCTGCACATGGGGCACGTCCTGGACAACACTATCCAAGATATTTTTGTGCGCCGTGCCCGGCTTGAAGGTAAGGCCGTTCTTTGGCAACCTGGTACTGATCACGCGGGGATTGCAACCCAGACCAAAGTAGAGAAGCAGCTACGCGAAGCGACTGGACGAAGTAAACAAGACCTTGGTCGGAACGGCTTTTTGGAAAAAGTTTGGCAGTTCCGCGAGCAATCAGGTTATATTATTCTAAATCAACTTAAAAGACTTGGCGCGTCTTGCGACTGGAGCCGTACTAGCTTCACGCTCGATACAGACTATTCTAGGGCTGTACTCGAAGCATTCGTAAAATTCTATCAACGTGGCTATATTTACCGTGGCAAGCGCATGGTTAATTGGTGTCCCGATACCAATACCGCTCTTTCTGATGAGGAGGTCAATATGAAGCCACAAAATGGCTTCCTCTATAAGATGCGTTACGAGTTGGTAGAAACATGTGGCGAGATCACTCACCTAGAAATTTCCACTACCCGTCCTGAGACCCTAATGGGTGATTCTGCGGTTGCTGTTCACCCGGAAGATCAACGGTATAAGCACTTGATTGGTAAGTGTGTCAGAAGACCTTTCCCCGAAGCTGAGATTCCTATTATCGGTGATACGTATGTTGATCGTGAATTTGGGACTGGTTGCCTTAAGGTAACACCTGCGCACGACAAGAATGACTTTGAAATTGGTCTGCGCCACAGATTAGAAATAATCGAAGTAATCGATTCAAAGGGTAAGCTCAATTCACAGGCAGGTGAGGAATTTGACGGGATGGACCGATTCGAGGCTCGTAAAGTAGTAGCACAGAAGCTCGAGGATATGGGTCTACTTATCGATCGCGAGCCCTACGAAAATACTGTAGGTTTTTCTGAGCGAGGTAATGTACCTATCGAACCGCGCCTTTGCGAGCAATGGTTCCTTAAATACCCGAAAGTTGAAGAGGCTAAACGAGCGGTTAAGAACGGAACTATTAAGTTTCACCCTGACCGTTGGAAGAAAACTTATCTACATTGGTTAAATGGCATCCAAGACTGGTGTATTAGTCGCCAGCTTTGGTGGGGACATCGTATTCCTGTGTGGTACAAAAAAGGCATACAGCGTAGCCATATCGATTTCAAAAATCCCGAGCACATTCACGTCTCGGTTGAAGGCCCCACAGACACAGAAAACTGGGAGCAAGAAGAAGATGTTCTTGATACTTGGGCATCCTCTTATCTGTGGCCAATGGCAAATCTAGGTTGGCCCGAGCCTACACAAGCGCAGCAGAAAGAATTAGATTTTTGGTATCCGACCAGCACGCTGGTAACCGGTTTTGATATTATCTTTTTTTGGGTAGCCCGCATGATTATGGCAGGCCTTGAGCTCTATGGCGATAATACAAAGAATCTTTCCGACAAAGAAATTGCTAAGCGTATACCCTTCAAGAATGTTTTTATTCACGGGCTAATTCGCGATGAGAAGGGCCGAAAAATGTCTAAGTCTTTAGGGAATTCGCCAGATCCGATCGACTTAATGGAGAAATACGGTGCAGACGGATTACGCTTTGGAATCTGTGACATCGCCCCTTCGGGTTCCGACATTCTTTTCAGTGAAGAGCGCATCCAAATTGGCCGCAACTTCTGTAATAAGCTTTGGAACGCTGCTCGTTTTCGCCAGATGTCAGGTCCTATTTTTGATAACTCAAGTTTTGAGGCTATAATCTGCCGGATTCATAAGGATCTTTTCGACGACTATGACCACTGGATTATCAGGCGATTAGAGCAAGTCACTTCCGATGTTGAAAAATGCTTTAGGAACTTTGAGATTGCCCCTCTTACCCACGCAATACATGCTTTTTTCTGGGGTGACTTCTGCGACTGGTATGTTGAGGCATCAAAAGGTAAACTCAAGGGCGAGGAATGCCTACGGGATAATTGCCTAGCGATTCAAGACCTCATTATTAGACAAGTCTTACAATTGTCCAATCCAATCATTCCTCACATCACAGAAGAGCTTTGGCATGGTCTCGGTTACGATGAAGTCATATCCTATATTCAGTTTACGCCTATTATTCTAGCGAGGACTATCGAAGAGCGCGTTCCTGTCGACTCAGACGCCGTTGAACGTGCCGCACAGTTGCAGGAATTAATTACCCAAGCTCGTTCACTAAAAGCACAGTACAATCTAGCAAGTAAACGCGATGTTGCCATCTTCTATGCTTCTGAGAAGATTGCCGCGTCGGTAATCGAAGAAAATTCTAACCTCATCCAGACCCTTGTGGGTTTAGGTAGTCTCGACGCGGTAGGCAATCGCTCTGTTGATGGCTTGCCGGCTGCTGTTACGCCACTTGGTTCAATCTATTTAGATTTAAGTAGGAGTCTTGATGTCGAGTCGGAGAAAGCCCGATTAAGAAAGGATGTAGAAAAATTAAATAAGCTTATTTCTGCTAATAACGGTAAATTGAGAAATCCTAAATTTATTGAGAGTGCCCCAGAAAAAGTTGTGGAAGGTGCCCGTAAGCAGCTTTCTGAGATTACTCAGAAGCGCGACGAGACTCTGCGTATTTTAGAAAGTATGTAGGTCGAGTCTTGTATTTTAGTAAAATACAAGACTCGTGATATCCAATTAGCGATTTACAGGCGGTTTAACTTACTGCAATTTAATGTGGAATCGCGATGGACATACTTGTTATAAATAGCATTAGAAGGCTAAAGGCATTAAATAATGCGTGAAACCATATTGGGGCATATAGGCTACCAGTTTTTTCGTAAATACGGGCTAGTAGAATACCGACAAGAATCAGTGGAACAAATGAAAGCAAGTTAGCGTGCATAATCGAAAAAATGCAACCGCTGATTACTTGAGCGACCAGCAGAGAGGTCTGACTTTTAAGAAAACGGTAGATACAACCTCTGAAGATTAATTCTTCAATAACAGGTGCCATTATTACGGCGAGTGTAACGAGCAAAAGCATAGCCATGGGGTGCCCCCCATTTTGGAAGAGTGTAACTAGCTCTTGTTGCTCTATCTCCTCAATCCAGCCTACTTTTTGGAAGCCACCTAGAATATTTGTCCATATTAGGGATACGATCCAGATCAAAGGAAGAAACATTAAGAAAAGGGGGGCGGCTTGGCGTAGTGCATCACTGATCGAGAGATCAACCGCGTTTAATCTGCCAGCGTAATGCCCCGGATAGAATCGGCGGGCAGCGTAGAATACTGCTAGCATAGGTAGTTGGAGTAAGAGCACTGCAAAGATAGCGAGCGAGGGGCTAAGCGCTATATGTTCTTCGGCTTCCGAAGGTAACTGAAAAAACAATGATGTAGCGATATTTTGCACCACAAATACTGTGATGATCAATGCACAAACAAAGATTCCGAAATTTACCCATCCTATATTCCATGACGGTAATCTGTTTTTAGTCATCATCTCTGACACGATATTATTAGATCTTCGAATACACTTGATCCAAAGTGCCAAACTGCCTACCAGTATGCCGAAGACAATTAGTGATGCTACTATAAGCGGCGGATCAATCGTAGGTTCCATAAAGCTTGTCTAAGCAGTGATTGAAGTACCATTATAAACCTGTATCCCATCTACGTATGTACCTTTTACTACTCCTTTTAAGACTTGTCCATTCCACGGGCAATTCTGAGATTTACTAAAGAATTTTTCCGAATCGACGGTCCATTGCTGCTCTGGGTCAAACAAGCAGATGTCTGCTGGTGCTCCTGCGCTCAAAGTACCTGCTTCGAGCTTACACAGATCTGCTCCCCTATGAGTCAATAAAGCAAGCACTTTACTCAAGCTTAGACCTTTATTATGGTAGAGCGTGGTTAAGCAGCTAGCCAGTGAATTTTCTAGACCAATAATGCCAAAAGGCGCTGCATCAAACTCTTGGTCTTTCTCAGTAGGAGAGTGAGGCGCATGGTCGGTCGCAATGCAGCAGAGTGTGCCGTCGATTAGTCCCCCTATGAGAGCTTCTCTGTCCTCCTTGGTGCCCAGTGGGGGATTCATTTTGTAAAGAGTGTTATAGTCGCACAGATCAGCGTCTAGAAACTCAATATGATGTGGACTAGCTTCCCCACTGACGGGCACGCCTCGGTCTATGGCACGGCGGATTATGTCCACAGAGGTAGCCGAACTGACATGCTGCATGTGAATATGAGCACCAG
>CACKVQ010000040.1 GCA_902603705.1 Puniceicoccaceae bacterium | reverse complement strand
ATTAGCATCGGTGGTCAAATCAAGACTTACAAATATGGTGGTACTGATGTCACAGGTGCTGGTCTTTGGTATTCGACAAAAGAGGAAGACTCAACGAATTATACCTCATGGAAGCATATTTCTTACGCACATCAGGCTAATCTTAATTTCGACAATACTGACCAACAGTGGGGCAGAGATCCAAGCAACTCTATATCATTCACATCTATCTCGCTTAGCGATTTATCTGCAGGCAACTACCATTTATCAGTATATGCTTATGTAGCGACCAATGCCTTTGAAGCTTACTCTACTATTCCCGATGACAATTCTGGTAATCCTAATAAATATAGAGCGACTTTCACTGTAGTACCTGAGCCTTCTAGCTTTGCGCTTATAGGAAGTCTCTTTACGTTACTCTTCGTTGCTCTGCGCCGAAAAGTTCGCATTTAAGTAAGTTAATAATTTATTACTAAGCCGCTAGTTGATGCTAGTGGCTTTTTTGTATCCATATGAAATATTCAAACGGATACCAGCAGGTATAATAATCCACTAAACAGATAACAATATTTTATAAATAGTTATAATAAAGTTCAGTACTTTTTTATTGGTTTGTAACTTAAATACTTGGTCCGCTAACCCATACACTTTCGATTTGCGTAACCTTAGGGTAATCCTGTGAACCTACGTCGTTTTTCTGTAACTGGGCCACTATAAGGTCAACTCCCGCACTACCAACCATTCTATTATTTTGACGCATACCAGCTATATGAGTGAGCGAATCGTACCAGTCGAGATGAACAAATGCTAACTTTTCTGGTATTTCATAGCCTTCATTTTTAAATACGTCGTATAATTTCGATATGTTTGTAATGATCACATCAGGACGCTCATTACGTACGGAATCTAATGCTTGGTTTATATCTCCACTAACCAAGGTCACCAAAGGCATACGATCAATTGATTTAAATCCTCGGAATACACTTTCGTAACCAGCACTAAATCTATTTTCGAGCAAATTATCATCCTTCTCAGGTACGATCAACATGGGGCGCTTGTAGCCAAGTTCAAAAATTTTTTTTGTAGCATTACGTGCTGTCAAATACTGATCATTCGTCGAACAGTTAAGTTTGTTATTTAGTGAATTTACTCCAACTACTGCACAGGCAAAGTCTTGCCATATTTTATCATAATCAAAATCTACCGCCTCTGGATAAACTGAAGCTACCAAAAGAAGGCCTCGAATACCTCTAGCTTCAATAATCTGCTGAAGTCTTTCAGGTCGCATGTCTGGCTGTTGAAGCCAAAATTCCTCTACTCCATATCCTAGTGCTTCTGCTCTCGCGATCACACCTTCGCGAAGACGGCGGAATGTATGGTTTTTATTTAAATCTTTAAATGATGAACAATTTATAAGGCCAAGATTTGCTTGAAAGCATGGCTGACGACCAGCACGAAGCTGAGTCATCAAGGAATCAACTACAGGATTTCGACGATATCCCATTTTTTCAGCAACTAATTGTACTCGTTGGCGTGTCGCAACCGGAAGACGGGGGTCATTCCTTAAGGCGAGTGAAACTGCTGACTTACTTAAACCAACTGCATCGGCAATTTGCTGCATGTTAGGACGACTATTCGGCGGATTATGCATTGCTGTAATTCAGATTGTATCACACCTATTTGGCAATTATGAGACTAAGTAGACAGTTGAATATCGCATTAGATTCTATTGCACTGTCAAACCCTAGATTGACTGATATATCGAAAAAATTACTATATTAGTAGCATTTTAAACATAAGTTTAAATTAAATACCTCGTGCGCAATGCAATCACATGACATATCGCTTATTACCATAAAAAAGGCACTATTATTTTTGATAATGTTTTTCTCAATGCGTGCGGCAATGTGCGAAGTCATGCTGCAGTACTTCAACACAGATTGGGAGGAGATTACGCGCAAAATGCCAGAATTAGCAGAAGCTGGTTATTCTTCACTATGGCTACCACCTCCTACAAAAGGTAGTGGAGGACTATCAGTAGGCTATGATCTCTGGGATCCTTTCGATATAGGCAGTAAAGACCAACGTAATTCGGTACGTACCCGTTATGGGACTGAGGAAGAACTTTTGGAGCTAGTACGAACAGCTCATAGATTTGGTATTCGTGTGTACTTCGATAATATTATGAATCACAGAGCGTTTGATACTCCGGGATACAATGAAACTACTCCTATCGACATCTATCCAGGAATGGTTCCAGAAGATTTTCATCTACGTAAGACACAAGAGGGTTTTTATCGAAAATGGGATAACACACGGGACTGGAATAGTGCTTGGCAAATACAATACTTGGGGCTCGCTGATCTTATCGATATTGCACAGGAACCAGGCCCTACAAATTTTAACTTTGGACCAAATGAAGGGGATACATTCCCAAAAATTAAGTACATAAGAGACCTAGATCGCCCCGAGCAGTATCATAGAGATAAGGATGGAAACTATGTAGGGTTTGGTGGCTTATTAAGCCTTTCAGAAAATCTTCTTGTTAATTCAGGTAACCTAAATCCTAGTGTATTAGAAATCAAAAATAGAGCGCAGGAATATATATTAGATAACGCCTCTATTTATGAAGAATGGGTCGAAGATTACCTTAGTCGTGCAGCACGTTGGTTGATTGATAAGACGAAAGCGGATGGACTGCGACTAGATGCTGTAAAACATATAAGAGCTGATTTTTTTGGAGCGACTTACGGAGAAAACAAAGACAGTAGCGATTACGGATATCTTGGCCAAGTACAACGCCAATTTAATCTAACCAGAGGGTTCACCGATTCCAACCATAGAGACACTGTTTTTGATACCGAAAAGCCGCGAGACGATGCTATGGTTTTTGGGGAACATCTTGGCGAACCACCTGGTTATGGGCCGTATTTTGACGCTGGTATGCGATTAGTTGATAATCCACTACGTTCCGAATTCAATAATCGATTAGGTAACCCATGGAATGGTTTAAACGGTTTTGATTCGCCTGGAGCTGGGGGCTTCCCTCCTGATCTTTCGGTCATGCACGCACAAAGCCATGACAACGACTATGCCGCACGTCGCGAGCTACAACATGCTATGTATTTTACAAGAGCTGGTCTCGGCTTAATTTATACTGATGGCAATTACCAAGCCGAAACCTTGGGAGAGTCCGGGGGCGCTTTCCCCAGGCACTCTAATACATCTTTTCTGGGTCAATGGAATGACCCGAAAGTTCCTAATTTATTATATGTCCATGAACAATTCGCTCGCGGCTATCAAATAGGTAAATGGTCAGATGAGGATGTTGTAATTTACGAACGTATTGATAAGCGAGAAAATAATGAAATGTATGATAGTGATGGAGTTACGCTACTCTTTATGTTAAACGACAATTACGAAAACGGACAGAGTCGTAATTTTGACAGTAGCTTTCTACCAGGTGACTACCTTTACAACTATTCCAGCTATGGAGGTGGTTTTTACAAATACGTATCAGACATCGAAAACGGCTCTACTATAATTCCCGAAGGAGGATACTTTGCGTTCTCATGGAAAAACCCTGATCAATCTATTCTTTGGGAGAATGTTGACGGCCGACCAATAACAATCTATCAAAATGACATTCCAGTAGGAACAATAGATATACCTCGCCGGGATGGTCCGAATGGTGACGCAAATTTTCATGGTAATAACATTCCGCATGATGCTCGCCCTATCATAACCAACTCTGACAGTGAAGACTACACTTATACAGCTACAATCCCACGAGTAACTGATGGAAGTGATTTGAAGTTTGTAATACGCGCAGATGGCTCTGCAGAAAATATTCTTGTTAAGCTGAATGGGGGAGTTGATCTAAATGGAAGTTCTAATGGTGATGATCCTGTAGGTAGAGACTACCCCCCAGGTTTATCAACTGATGTCTTTCTTGGTTACGAGCAACCTATTTTTATAGATCGCATACATCCCGAGCTTTTTGCTGCTTCGATTGTTGAATCGAGAAATACAACCGGCTCGTCAAATGCAGAGATATATACTACCGAAGGGGTATTAGTTCAGGGCTTAGGAACAAATTTATTGGACGATAACACTGCTAATTATTTATATCATGATCCAAACGATCTAGTAGATAACGAAAACTTTAATCAGTGGGATGGTAACCGTATTTGGGCGAAGGTTAATCCTGTTGGGGAAGGATATCGCATGTTTATGTATTACACTACAGATAGCAGCTATTTGCCGGACGGTGCAGGTGGAGATGGAATAAATGCCACGAGAGTAATAGAAATGAATTATGATGCTTCTTTTAGTAGTCCTGGAAACTACGATTGGTGGAGCACCCCGAATATGCCCTCTGATTTTTTACCGAGTGAAAGTCGGTATAAAATAGGAATTTTCAAGACAGGTGCTCCAAGCTGGTTTCCAGGTAGCCCAGAAGCAATCGAGCAGAAGCTACACATGATGACTAAATTTGAATTTGGTAACTTGAACGCTAATTCAATGGAATATTTCCCCCACTTCGACTACGCTAAAGACCCTGAAGGTAATTTTCTCACCACTATTGGGCTGGAGGAAGGTTATCACATGCTACGTGCACGTGCCTTTTTAAACCGCTCTGGCAAAGCATCGATTTACAACACATTTAAACAGACATTTTACTACGACAACTTACTTCCAGGTGGAGAAATTAGATTTCCTAATAATAATAACGAGACAATCGGAAGCTCAAATTACGGCGTAGTAGTACGCACAGATTCCACCGTTGAGGAAGTCTGGTATCGTATCGAAGACTCTGATGCTAATAACGACGATGTAAATACTAGAGGGTCTAATGGAAACGGAATAGGCTTCGAACCTTTTGTGGATAGCAACCGAAATGGTATCTGTGAATCCAATGAGGCATATGAGGACTTAAATTCTAACGGTCTTTGGGATGATAATATTGATATCTGGGTTAGAGCATCAGAACTTACGCCTAGTCTTAGCGTAGATACTAGTGATCCTAAATACCGAAAAGAATGGAGATTTGATTATATCAATATTCCTGCAAATGGAAATGCTTCCATTAAGGTACGACTTCGT
>CACKVQ010000039.1 GCA_902603705.1 Puniceicoccaceae bacterium | reverse complement strand
AAGCCCTTTGCGTTTCTATTAAGGGGGTTGGAAAGGGTTATGGTTTGGTAAGCGCTCGGAATCGGGTCGTTACCTATACCTAAGACCTCGTGCCACTGTATATTCTTTGAACGTACTAAACCACCTTTTTTCAGCGGATGAATAAACACCCCATTCACGCTTTGTTACTTCGTTAATCCACAAATATGCTATATCTTTAAATCCTAGTGACTTGATCTGAGTCCCTTGATTACCGCTCCAATTATTATCCGCGATAGACGCGACTTGATTGGTATTCGCTTTACCAATGTAACTGTAGATTAGCACATCGATGGCATCCCCGTGAAAAACATCTTCCCAAATTACACCATTAGGAAGGGTTACTGGTAAGCCATTTTCAATTTTAACATTCTCAGCCCAGTCTGTCCTAAACTGTTTCGCTGCCATAGGATCACCCTTAGCGCAACCCAATGTTATTAAAAGAACACATAAGAATAAAATTAAATGTTTCATAATTTACCAGTTTTAGAAATTTTTTACTTAGAGAAATTGTACATACAGCGATTGAGTAATTCCGCTAGCTCATTTGGCTTAAACCCGTAGTTATCTTGAAATGCACCGTGCATATACTGCTGTTGTCCTTGTCCAATATACTTCATAAATTTTCCCATTCCTGAACCGAATTTGTGGATTTTTTTTTGTTTAGAATCATTTAGATTAAAAGCAACCATAACATTGTAATCATATTTTACAAATAATGATAACTTGCCTGTATTCTGTAGTTTATTTACCCCAAATTCTTTTATATCGCTCCACTCATATGTCTGCTCGCTTTTGATACCTAATTTTCCTTGGACTATTCTAAATCCAGATGCTGATAACTCAAGGAAACCACCCTTAGAAGCCAGTAAGCCTGTTGGTTCAAAAACAAGTTTTTCACCATTTGATATTTTGTGTAATATTTCGTCTATAGATATATTAATATTTGCCATTAGTTATAATCTTACACCTGCATCTAATTAGGCAATTTTTTTACAACTCACTTGATGTATATACACATCATCAAGAGACTACCCAAGCGAACCCCCTCCCCGCTTTAAATTATTGCCCAATTATTGCCCAAATTAGAGCTTAAAACCTGTTGTTTTTATGCCTGGTCTAATTTATACAAATTAGCATATGACTGAAGAACAACTAGATGCCCCATTTGAAAGCACGAGGGACGCGGGTTCGACTCCCGCCACCTCCACCATTTTAAGTTACTATTAATAATCAATTAACTCTATTCATATCTACTATAGAACCAATATGAACCAAATTTACCAGTCCAAGGTTTATAATCTATAGAATGAATAACTAATTCCCCATTATCAATTTTTGAGAAATCTTCATTAAACTTAAATCTATAAACCCATTTTAAATCCTTATCATTGTAAGGTTCAGTCAGCACTGCTCCACCAAAAGCTTCTGAAAAAATTAACTCTTCTGAGACTTTCTCTCCCTTTTTTTCGTATTCTAGGACTGTTTTTTCAATTGTTAATGTAGTGTTTTTATTTAAGACATACAATGAAATAGATCCAATACCCGATTCTGAGTAAAATTTAGGAATAATTATTTCGTAAGTGTTTATTTCATTACTAAGCCTTATACTATCAGTTTCGTATAATGATTCATTTTGAGGATGAGGCAGTTTATCAAAACTAATTACTAGATCTGTTGGAACAGAATCTGAAGAATTGGTACTTCGTGCTTTAATAGTCAGCTTAGCTCCATTTGAGAGATCAAAGGGAAAAAGCTCCTTGTAAGAATTTGGGTCTAATTGATAACCATTTTCTCGTGAAAAGTTTTCTAGGTTCTCGTACGTATATTGATCATAATAAACGTTTAGGTAATCTTTACCATTTTTTGTAAAATCACAAACTGCAGACAAAACACGTGGGATTGGGTAATATTCAATATCTGTTAGTTGGAGCCTATTAGGTGATGTTCCGTCTGAAAATTTATAGTAGAATCTTCCTTTTTCAGAATCATAATTCTCATAGCTAATGTAAGAGTCATACTCTGAGTTGAAATGATATGAGGCCTCTCCTAGACCCATAGCTTCTCCTTCAAAATTCTGCAAATAAATATTACCCCAAGGAAAATCCGGACTTAGGAACGTCTTAATTGGTAACCAAGCGCACCAGCCAATAACTAAAGCAATGAGAATCCTTTTCACAAATTTAGAGAGTTATAACCTTTCTAATCTAATAGGAAGCTAATTCTTTTAAGGCACCTAATGTACATACACATCACAAGAGGACAGCCAAGCGAACCCCTCTACCCGCTTTAAATTATTGCCCGATTATTGCCCAAATTTTTATGGGCGTATTTGATCTCTATTTTTCATAACTCGTAGCGGCGCACCATTTACAGTACCTGCATAAAAAGTAATAGTCTCAGCAGGAATATTACCAATATTTCGGCCGTAGTGCCATTCGTCTGGTGTCGGTATGAGTACTTCGCCTTGTTTAAATTGTTTTGAATTACCATTCTCATCACCTATTTCAATTTCTCCTTTCAAAACGTAGACTGCCATAGGATTAGGATGTTTATGTATCGGCGTAGTCATTCCAATGGGCATAGTTGCTTTAATAACCCTTAATTCTGGTTGTCCTACCGGATAACTTTCTATTAAAGCGCCATTCCAACCTGCTGAACTTCGTGATAATACCTTAGATTCTGGAGTTGTATTGTGCGCGCATAAAATAGTAGCTATAACAACAAAATACGGTATAAAATATAGATAAATCTTCATACCTATACTCTCTATTTTCGGAAAGTATTATCAACTAGAATCTTGATCCTAATAAGTAGCCTTAAGATATACCGTCCTTGCACAAGGATTATGACCTAGGAGTCCCAACAAGCACTTTGCGTTTCTATTTAAGGGGGTTGAAAGGAGTATGGTTTGCTACGTGTGGAGTGGATAATAGATCCGTTTCTTTGTTTCTAGTTGATCCTAATGTAAATATTTTCTTTTCAGCTTGCAGCCTAAATTTGTAAGTATAAAAAACAATTATGAATAATACTCATCGTAAAGTTTCATTCGTGCAATCTTGTATTCTTTTTTTTAAAAATTACACCAAGTTTTCAGGCAGATCTTCAAGGAGTGCCTACTGGTTTTGGACTCTTTGGACAGTGATATACGCATTTTTTATATTGTTACTTAGTGCTTTTAGTGGAGATTCAAGCATATTATATTCAGTAAAAGTAGTTTTCAACTTAGCGATCTTGTTACCGAGTTATGCCCTCGCTGCGAGGCGGTTGCACGACGTTGGTAGGTCAGGTTGGTGGCAACTTGTAGCAATAACTGTTGTAGGGTTAATTCCGCTCTTCCTCTGGTTTATTACAGAAGGTGATAGTGAAACGAACAAATACGGTGATAATGTGGAGCAAGGAATCTGAGGTTTTTCTTTAGCTAAGCTATGAGGTACTTTTAACGCAGTAATAAATAAGTTGCTCGAGTGTATTAGTTGAATTTATAAATGATCTAATCCTAAAGTACACACGTCATCAAGAGGGCAGCCAAGCGAACCCCCGCCCCAGCATCCCTTAAGATACCCCGTCCTTGCACAAGGATTCTTACCTAGGAGTCCCTACAAGGTCTTAGCGTCTCTATTTAAGGGGGTTGGAAAGGGTTATGGTTTGGTAAGCGTACGGAGGAGAATAAGGGCTATTCTTTGTTCCTTTAGTTCCTAGAAGTTGGGGAGCATATTGTTTCTAGTTGATCGTATTGTAACTATTACCTTAGCTTTGGGTATGAAATTTCAATACCTACTCATATTGCCATTGCTTGTAGCATCCTTGCAGGCTGCTTCTATTAGTGACCTGACCTTTTCCCTGAACGCTGAAAGCACTGAGTATAGTGTATCGGACTGCATAGAAACAGCTAGCGGATCTTTAGATATTCCCAGTATCCACAATGGCTTACCCGTGACCTCCATTGGAAATTATGCATTCTATAACTGCACAAGCCTATCCAGTATTACCATTCCCGACGGCGTGACCTCAATTGGGGATGGTGCATTCCAATACTGCTCTGATCTAGCCAGCATTAACATTCCCGATAGCGTGACCTCGATTGGAGTAAATGCGTTCCGAAACTGCTCTGACCTGACCAGCATTACCATCCCCGATGGCGTAACCTCAATTGGAAGTTCTGCATTCAATAACTGCACAAGCCTATCCAGTATTACCATCCCCGATGGCGTGACCTCGATTGGAAGTTCTTCATTCTATAACTGCACAAGCCTATCCAGTATTACGATTGGCTACGGCCTGACCTCGATTGGAAGTTCTGCATTCTATAACTGCACAAGCCTATCCAGTATTACCATCCCCGATGGCGTAATCTCGATTGGGAGTTATGCATTCGGAAGCTGCACTAGCCTGACCAGCATTACCATCCCCGATAGCGTGACCTATATTGGAAATTCTGCATTCTCTGGCTGCACTAGCCTAACCAGCATTACGATTCCAGATAGTGTGACCTCGATTGGAGATGGTGCATTCTTTAGCTGCTCTGGTCTCAACAGCATTACCATCCCCGACAGTGTGACTTCGATTGGAGTTTTTGCATTCCGAGACTGCACTAGCCTAACCAGTATTAACATTCCAGACAGCGTGACCTCGATTTCATTGAATGCATTCAATGGCTGTACTAGACTTACCAGCTTATCCTTTTCTAATCCTTTACTAGATGCTGCAATAGCAGAAAGAGATGCACGCCTGACTATGGACGAAGTAAGAGACCTCCGTGCTGGTTCAACAATGATAGCAGTAGAAAACGGAACTGCGACCCTATCTATGGAAGTAGAGCAAAGTGATGACCTTGGTATCTGGACCAATGGAGGTGCTTCTACATTACAGATTCCAATAGATGCTGAAGCGGGTAAGAAGTTCTTCCGCTTCAAGATGACGGAGTAATTTTTTCAACGGACTAGATGCATCAGCAGCATCCCTTAAGATACCCTGTCCTTGCACAAGGATTATGTCCTAGGAGTCCCTACAAGCCCTTTGCGTTTCTATTTAAGAGGAGAGCAAAGGGGGACGGTTTGGGTAAGCGTACGGAGGGAAATAAGTGCGATTATTTGTTACTCGTTGA
>CACKVQ010000038.1 GCA_902603705.1 Puniceicoccaceae bacterium | reverse complement strand
ACATTTGACGGATATCATTGGCCTTGGTATCGCATTTATGTCTATGCTTGGTGAAGCATTAGCGGACCACCAATTAGCAGCTTTCCGTGCTCAACCAAGTAATAGGCTTGGTGTTTGCCGGAGTGGTCTTTGGCGTTATTCACGACATCCGAACTATTTCTTTGAATGGTTGTACTGGTTCGCCTACACTCTGTTAGCGCTGGGGTCTTCTCTGGCATGGCTATCCTGGATAGGACCTCTTGCCATGTACTTATTTCTACGCTTTGTTACAGGGGTGCCCTATGCTGAGCGATCTTCTCTTAAGAGTCGTGGTGAGGCGTACCGGCATTATCAAGCGACAACAAATACTTTCTTCCCATGGACTCCCCGGAAACCTCAAGCTTAAATAAAGACAAGATTCCTAATATAAGGCTACGGCTAGTAGAACGGGCCTTCGTCTGGATGTTGCGTGGACTACGCTATGGTCGATTACAGATTATTTTTCCTAGTGGTGCGTGTGAGTTTGTGGGTGAGTATGCTGAACCGATAATTGAGTTGCATATAAAGCATGACCGCTTTTTTAGGACTGTTATCGCCAGTGGTAGTATTGGCTTTGGAGAGGCTTACGTGAGAGATGATTGGGATACGCCAGATTTGTCGAAACTATTACTTTTACTTGCGAGGAATCATAAAGATATTGGATATGTGCAACGTGGATTCTCCTTAATAACACAGCAAATGAATCGCCTCTACCACAAGGCTAGACGCAATACGATCGAGCATAGTAAAGAAAATATTCAGGCACATTACGACCTTAGTAACGAATTTTATAAAACTTTTTTAGACCAAACAATGACCTACTCTAGTGCACTGTTTTCTGAGTCTGCTGAAAGCCTAGAACAAGCTCAGATTAACAAAATTGACAGGATGCTCGACCTCGCGCATGTAGGTGATGGGGATTCCATTCTTGAAATAGGATCTGGCTGGGGTGCACTTGCGCTACGTGCTGCTCAACGCGGTTGCCGAGTCAAAACGATTACCCTTTCAGAGAAGCAATTTGTATTTTCTAAAGCCTTATTTGAACGCGAGCGGGTAAATGATCAGGTTGAGATTGCGCTTGAAGACTATCGCATTCAGAAAGGGCAATATGATGCCGTTCTTTCTTGTGAAATGATCGAAGCGGTAGGCCGTGAATACCTTGATAGCTATTTCAGAATTATAAGCCGCAACCTACGATCCAAAGGGCGTGCTGTGATACAGGCGATAACAATTCCAGATGAAAGGTACAAAAGCTACAGTCGCAGTTGTGATTGGATACAGAAGCATATTTTTCCTGGTGGGCATCTGCCCTCACCAGCTGCGATACATGAGCATGTCGCCAAGGCAGGCGAAACTCAGGTTCTTTCTATGCAACGTTTTGGATCTGATTATGCGAAGACCTTGCGATATTGGTCGCAGGCATTTAATAGCGCGGCTTCGCTAGTTGATAGTTTAGGCTTTGATGCCAAATTTCGCCGTAAATGGAACTACTACCTTAGCTATTGTGAAGCGGGGTTCGATTCTGGCCTGATTGACGTGCAACATGTCGAAATTGTAAAGTCGTAGCACCTTGCCATAGGCGATCGTATCGCACTATATTTGATCGTGTCATTAAAGGGAATATCTATTAGTTTACAAAATGCGCTAGACGTTTTGGCACCGTGTGACTGTGCTACTGCCGTTTCTTCTCATGGAGAAGCCGAGCTTATTGAGTTGCCCAATAATGCATACGATATGATTCACTCTTGGGCGAAACATCGACAAGAAGAGTTCAAGGCTGGTAGACGATGTGTAAGCCAAGCTTTGGCTAAAGTAGGTTCAGAAGACCGGATTGCTCTACCAGATGCAGATGGCTTACCTAATTGGCCGCATGGATTCCTAGGTTCTATCACTCATAGTCTAGGTATAGCTATGGCCGTTGCTGCCAAAAAAGAGAAATATTCCCTGATAGGATTAGACCTAGAGAAAACCAACCGACTGAGTGAGTCGGCTGCTCGTCGAGTAGTTCATCCTCTAGAAGTTTCGTTTGCTGGAGATAATCAAGTAAATGCTTCGATCCTATTTAGCTTGAAGGAAGCTTTTTATAAGGCTCAGTTTCCCCGCTCGCGTGAATTGGGAAATTTTAGAGAGCTTGCTCTTAGTGTTAATTTGGTGGAAGGCACAGCAGATATTAAAGAAATGAATACTAGATTTGATTCTGAATTGCTGCATCTGTCGTTCGCCTTCAAAATAGTTGATGATTTTGTGATAAGCTTAGCTTGGACCTAACAGGAAATTAATTTTTCGAAGAACTTTAGCCTCAGGCTTCGTTTAGTATCCAAGGTAGGTTTTTCACATATGCGATCTCACCACACGAAAGCTTTATCCACAGTTTGTGGGCCTGGTTACGTGATACATCCTTTATGTAGCGAGTCGTTTCCCTTACATCATCGAGGTTTTCGAGAGTTACTATACCGCTCGGATAGACGCTAAGCGACCAACCGCTGGGGTCGTGTACGAGAGATATATCTGGGTGATCAGCCTCGTCTACACTGCGCTCATCTAGACTATCAAGCAGTGCGCGCATTTTTTTAATGCTTGGGTTAAGCTCTGAAACTCCGCGGTGGTCGGTTGTGTGGTAAAGTTCCATTTGAAGTGCCAATTAGATAACTAGATATCACGGTAAAAGACTCTTGAATTTCTACCGTTTATTCTATGCTCTTCCTGTCGGTTTATTGGAAGATCTTCTACGGTACCCTCCACAAAAGAGCAAACTTCGGAGAAAAACTTACCGGCTTGCGTAGTCATAGCGAATACTCTTTTGACATCTCGTTCTTTGGCTTGGCCGCAGGCAAATTCTATCATCTTGCGACCGACACCTTTGTTCTGATAGAAGGGTTGAACGTATACACTGCCGACTTCGAGCACAGAGTCGTAGCTTCTAAGGCTAAGGCAACTGACAATACTTCCGTCAATTTCATAAACTAAATAGTCGCTAATTTCGGCTTCAATTGATTCTTGTGAGCGTTCGCGTAGCCTTTCAGAACGCACAGCGTTCTGAGTAATGTTATATATAGAGTGAGCATCTGTAGGTACAGCACGGCGGATACACTGATACTCGTTGCTATGAATCATCGTGCCGATTCCGACTTTGTCGAAAGTTTCATTTAGTAGCGCACCATAGAGACGTCCGTCGAGAATATGTGCCCGTGGGGTACCAGTATTAACTGTTTTTACAGCGTATTGTATTTTACTTCGTAGTCTGTGCGTAGATTTTTCAGGTAGGTTCTGTAGCAAACATTCGAGCTCATTGACTGTTATACTAGTCAAAGGCTCGGAGTCTATCTTTATGCTTTCCTCTGTAGTTAAAAAAATGAGCTTAGAGGCTCTTAATTTCGATGCTAGGTCTGCTGCGAGCGAATCAGAATTAATTCTTAAAGGTGAGCCTTCTCGACTGAAAGCAATTGGTGAGAATAAAGGAATTGTATTCGCATCGAGCAATTTATGTATAAGCCCATCATCGAGTTTGTCCACAGCGCCTGTGTTGAGCTGATCTACGCCTTTTATGATACCTAATTCTTTACTTCGTACGCCATTACATAGCGCGCAGCTGAGTTTATTACGGGTCAATCCTTGCATTATATCATGGCTGACAATAGCGGATGCTTCAGTTGCAAGCTCTAGCGTGCTTAAGTCTGTTTTAGATACTCCATACGAGTCCGAAATATCTACTCGCTTATCTTTGGACAGTGTTTTCAGTTGGTGACCTATTCCATGGACGAGCACTATTTTGATATTAAGCGAACGCAGAACTGCGATATCAAGTAAGACATTTTGGAAGTTTTTGTGCGCGACGAGGCTGCCATCCATAGCAAGTACGAAGATTTGATTTTGGAATATAGGGACATACTTCAGTATACCCCGTAAGTCTGTGGGCTTTATACTCTGGTCACTATTTACTGAATTGTTCATCAAAATCATAAAGTGTGTGCTTCCCATGCAAGCTTGCAAGGAACATGTTTAAGATATCAATCTATAGAATCCATGATAAATGATTTTCATGACAGAGTTCCATTTTCCTTTAACAAAGTTTTGGAGTGTTTCCTAGCTTGGCTAGAATTAGAGCGTGGGCTTTCAGCTAATACACTACAGGCATATGCTCGGGATCTGAAGCAGTGTGTACAATTTCTGCTCGATGAGGGAGTCAATAGTTGGGCAGATGTGGAGCCTATGCATTTGTCTTTGTGGACAGAAAGTTTGAGTCGTGCCCATTATGCACGTACCAGCCAAGTACGTAAAATCTCGGCTTTGCGTATGTTGGCGAAATATCTTGTACGTGAGAGTATTCGTGAAGATGACGTCACTGAGTTACTTGGAACACCTAAGGTAATTCGCAAATTACCAGAGGTGCTTTCGAGGGAAGAGGTAACACTACTACTAGATGCTCCCTCTAATAGCTCACCACATGGTCTGAGAGACCGTGCTATTTTAGAGCTTTTTTACAGTAGCGGATTACGTGTATCCGAACTCTGTGGTATTTTGCTACAAAGTATCAACTTACAAGAAGGGTACATCCGAGTTTTAGGGAAAGGTTCGAAAGAGCGCATCACACCTATTGGTGAGGTTGCGATAAAAACAGTAGAAGACTACCTTGCAGGAGGACGTCCACATTTTGTTAAAGCTCGCACAGGCAGTGAACTTTTTCTTAGTCAGCAAGGCAGAGCCATTTCGCGTAAGATGGTTTGGGTGATGATTAAGGAGCAGGCTAGGCGTGCAGGCATCAAGAAATCCATTAAGCCTCACCTTCTTCGCCATTCCTTTGCCACGCACTTACTAGAAGGAGGAGCAGATCTACGTGCGATTCAAGAAATGCTTGGGCATGCCGATATATCGACCACTCAAATCTATACTTCCGTACAATCGCAGCGTTTGGTTGATGAGCACGCCTTGTATCACCCTAGAGGAAAGAAATAGGATTACGATCCAAGAGCTGTTTAGCCGGCATAACTGATTGTTAGTCAAGATGCCAATAAGAAACGCTTTATCCAAGGTGTGATTAAACGCAGAATTAACTAAACTACTGTGCCTAAACCCTATAATGATAGGGCGCTATGAATGGCTTTTAAGCCTTAGTGACTTTGCCTGCCTTTATGGCTTTAACAGAAACCCACATACGTTTTACTTGACCGCTAGCAAGCTTGACACGAATACGCTGAACATTTGGGCGAAATTTCCTCCGTGTGTTCTTTACAAGAGAAGTACCGATACCACCACTTTTCTTAGTGAGACCTTTACGGATGATACGACCACCTTT
>CACKVQ010000037.1 GCA_902603705.1 Puniceicoccaceae bacterium | reverse complement strand
ATTCCCTTCAAATTTATAAACTACTATTTTCGACCGGCTGATTGACTACAAAATAGCTAGAATACTATTGAATGTATCGCTTGGACACATAGCGCCCTGAACTTTATCTACATCGGCACGATAGTAACCACCAACATCCATTACAGATCCCTGCGCATCATTGATCTCTTCGATAATCTTAGATTCGTTCTCTGAAAGCGATTTGAAAACCGGATCAAAGCGTTTAGCCAGTTCAGCATCTTGGCTTTGAACCGCTAACGCTTCAGCCCAATAAAGAGCTAAATAAAAGTGACTACCTCGATTGTCAATCTCACCAACTCTTCGGGAGGGCGACTTATTTTCACTAAGAAATTTAGTATTAGCTTTCTCTAGTGACTCAGCGAGTACTTGTGCCTTTGGATTATCAAACACTGAGGATAGGTGCTCAAGGGATACTTCAAGCGCTAGAAACTCACCTAGCGAATCCCAACGCAAATGGTTCTCCTTCTCGAACTGCTGCACATGTTTAGGAGCAGATCCTCCAGCGCCAGTCTCAAATAACCCACCACCGTTCATTAGCGGAACAATAGAGAGCATCTTAGCGCTAGTCCCTAATTCGAGAATAGGGAATAAATCAGTCAAATAATCTCTTAATACATTACCTGTAACGGAAATAGTATCCTTACCAGCCTTAGCCCGTTCAAGTGTGAGTTTAGTAGCCTCGATTGGTGCTAAGATACTAATATCCAGACCCGTTGTATCATAATATTTGAGGTATTTTTCCACCTTACGGATTAGTTGTGCATCGTGGGCTCGATCTTGATTGAGCCAAAAAATGGCTGGTGCAGTACTCGCGCGAGCACGAGATACTGCTAGCTTCACCCAATCCTGAATCGCTGAATCCTTGACCTGACAAGCTCTCCAAATATCACCTTTTTCTACTGAGTGTTCGATCAGTACCTCATCATTGGCATCGACGATACGCACGGCGCCATCTGCAGGAATCTCAAAAGTCTTATCATGTGATCCATATTCTTCAGCCTTCTGCGCCATTAGACCAACATTGGGCACGGAACCCATGGTAGAGGGATTAAAGGCCCCATTATTCTTACAAAATTCAATAGTCTGCTCATACACACTAGCATACGATCGATCAGGAATCACAAAGTTGGTATCCTGCTGCTCGCCATTCCTATTCCACATTTTACCAGAGCTGCGTATAGCTGCTGGCATAGAAGCGTCAATAATCACGTCACTAGGCACATGAAGGTTTGTTATGCCATTACCTGAGTTGACCATAGCGATTTCAGGACGCGTCCGATAAACGGCATTAAGATCTGATTGGATAGCCGCTTTCTCTTCGGATGGTAGCGTCTCAATCTTTGTGTAGAGATCACCAATTCCATTTCTCAAGTCGATACCCAGCCTAGCTATAAGGTCTTTATGTTGTTTAATAAAATCTTGATAAAAAACCTCTACTGCGTGACCAAAAATAATTGGGTCGGATACTTTCATCATAGTAGCCTTCATGTGGAGCGAGAAGAGCACGTCCTTTTCTTTAGAAACTTCTATTTGTTCGCTCAAAAAACTACGCAGTGCCTTCACACTCATAAATGCCCCATCAAGGACCTCACCAGCAAGAAGCGTGAACTCTTCCTTTAGCACGCTTATATTGCCATCGGCGTCTACGAACTCTATTTTTCCAGTAGTAGCATTGTGTAAAGTAACTGACTTCTCATTAGCAAAGAAATCGGAATCTTGCATGCTAGAGACCATTGACTTAGAATTTCGCTTCCACTCTCCCATTTTGTGCGGATTACTTTTCGCATACAATTTAACTGCGGATGCCGCACGGCGGTCAGAATTTCCTTCACGCAGTACTGGGTTTACTGCACTACCTTTGACTCGATCATAGGCCGATTTAATCACATACGATTCTTCCGTCTGCGGATTAATCGGGTAGTCGGGTAGCTCAAAACCTTTATCTTGGAGCTCTTTTATACAAGCCAATAATTGAGGCATAGAAGCCGATATATTAGGAAGCTTAATTATATTAGCTGAAGGCGATTTGGCTAGTTCTCCCAACTCCGCTAAATGGTCCGCTACCTTCTGCTCTGATGGTAGAAAATCTGAGAGGCTAGCTAGCACACGCCCCGCCAGGGAGATATCACGTGTTTCGACCATAATACCTGCTGCTGCTGTATAAGCCTTAATTATAGGCAGCAGAGAATACGTAGCTAGAGCTGGAGCTTCGTCGGTGATAGTATAGATAATCTTTGCCATATAATTCATATTATAAAGAGAAAAGAATTTATGAATTATTCTTTCAAGCTAGCACTGAATCGGCTTAGCCGCTCGAGCCCTTTATTAATAACTTCGTCAGAGGTAGCATAACTAAGACGTATGTAACCAGGGGCGCCAAACCCTTCTCCGGGAACAACCGCCACTTTCTCCTCCTCCAAAATACGAGCAGAAAAATCAGCTGAGCTCATACCGAATTTATCAATACGAGGAAAAAGATAAAATGCTCCCTGCGCATGTGCACATTCAAAGCCTTTCATTGCATTTAGGCCTTTAATAAGACTTAATCTACGACGATCGAAAACTTCGATCATGGCATTAACAGCAGACATAGATTTATCCCAATTCTCCATAGCTGAAAGCGCGCCGTACTGCGCAAAAGTTGTAGCATTAGAACTAGTCTGGCTCTGAAGGCTTGCCACGGCCTTTGCTATGGCAGGCGGTGCCATAAGAGTACCTAAGCGCCATCCAGTCATAGAAAAAGTTTTGCTGAAGCCAGAGACCGTAATGACTGAGTCAGCCGCTTCCTTTGAAAAAGACGCTGGGCTCACGTGTTGAACACCATCATAGAGAAGATACTCATATATTTCATCCGACATAATATATATTCCAGCTTCAATAGCGACCTCGGTCAAAGCTTGGAGTTCTAAAGAAGAATAAACCGCACCGGTTGGGTTTGATGGACTATTAAAAATAACAAGTCGTGTCTTCGGCGTGATTGCCGCGCGTAGCTGCTCTGGATTCATCTTAAACCCTGCCTCTTGTCCGACAAAAATTGTCTTAGGTGTGCCTCCAGCCAACTTAACCATCTCTGGATAGCTCACCCAGTAAGGCGCAGGTATGATGACTTCATCGCCAGGACTAATCACAGCAAGTATCGCTAAATAACAGGAGTATTTTCCGCCAGGACTTACTATACATTGCGCTGCGGTAACTCCGTCTGCTCCATTTTGGTTTCGGTATTTTTCAGCTAAGGCTTCACGCAGCGCGGGGATCCCAGCTGAAGGCGCATACTTAGTCTTACCCTCCGAGAGTGCTTTTATGCAAGCTTCTTTAATAAATTCAGGTGTATCAAAGTCGGGCTCTCCAGCTCCAAATCCACAGACATCTTCGCCTATTGATTTAAGTTCTTTAGCCTTAGCATCTACTGCGAGAGTAGGCGATGGAGCAATGTTACTCGCCCATGTGGAAAGTCTTACTTGATTAGTCATAATAAAAAATAAAAAAAGCGCCCCATCAGCTGATGTCTTTGCGACAAACTAATGGAACGCAGAATTAAAACTTGTGCTAGGTCAAAAGCAAGCTCAGCCCAAGATTCATATAGAAAGCAGAACTACTTCTTCTTTTTAGCTACTTTCTTTTTAGCGGCCTTCTTCTTAGGAGCGGCTTTCTTCTTAGGAGCGGCCTTCTTCTTAGGAGCAGCTTTCTTCTTAGGAGCAGCTTTCTTCACTGCCTTTTTTTTGACAGCCTTCTTGGCTGGTACTTTGCGAGCTATTTTCTTAGTAGCTGCTTTTTTCTTAGTTGTTTTTTTCTTAGGCATAATGGTTAGGGGGTTAAAGCCCAGAGTTGGTCTGCTAGAGAACCTGAGGTGCTCTTAGCAAATAACCTGCACTTAGTTTCTTCCGTCAGTTACTCGCAACAAGTCATAGGCTCATATCAGGCAACAAACGAATAGAAATTTTACAGTACGCTACACAGGCTAGCTTAGTTCCGAAAATATTGGACTTACTCTCAACTTTTAAAAGCGATAAGATTAAGAGGCATCCGTAGAGAAGACTATAAGGATACTTCAAAAAACCACGAATGATTTTTTGAAAATCAAAAGATAGCAGTGTCGTTGATGTACTTCTCATACCCTACGCATTAAGATGAGTAGAAGTTTGTTTTTTACAAAAAGTAAGTCAATAGAAATAAAGGTAATCCGAGGTTGATCATCTTCCTAAAAGCAAGTCCCAGAAATTAAAATGTGCACTACAAATTTTTAATACTTGGCGGAGCAAATAAAACTTTTTTTTTCTGTACGTATGGGTCAAATATTTCATGCGATAAAGAAATACCAACAGATGCTTTTTTAACATTAAAGGTAGTACGATCCTTTGTCGGATAATCCGTCAACGTGATACGTTTCACGATATACTGGTCTTGTATTTTTTTAAAACTTTCGACGGTAAAACGAGAGGCTACCGAGTCGTCATTATTTATAGTTTCTATTCGCCAAAGCGCATTATAGGTGTCGTCTAATCCGACTTTGACTGAAGCAATACCACTAAGCGCACTAGCTGATCCCTCTGGGGCGAGCATGAGAAACTCCTGCACCACACGACTGACTCCAAAAAGCGCTGGTCCTTCGTAGACGAAGTCCTTCCAATAGATAAAAGGCATCTGTAAATCAAAAGGTGAGTATAATATCCCAGGTAATATCGGCTCAAATATAGCCCTTCCTTCAACACGTTTATATACAGAATGCGGACTATGACGTATCCAGACCTCTGGGTGCTCCCCATTTTGAATAATTAGATCAACCATATGGGGCGCATCGGTAGAGTTACTTTTCTGATCTTTTGGCGCCGGAATTAACACCCTAGTGACAGGCCCAGAATCATTCCAACTCCCCCACATGGTTCCCTTATAGCGCTCTGTACGCGCACGCTTAGGCTTGTGTTCTAACTCAAACTCAAAACAAAAATCACCCTCTAATCTTTGCCTGCGAAAATTAGATAGTCGACGTGCTCCTTCTTCGGTATCGATACGATCCATAAACCGCGAAGGCATCTCGCGTCCAGCACGTTGTCCGTTAGTAGTAAAAAGAGCGCAAAAAAGGCCAGCTACAGCAAAACTATATAGAGCTGACCTCCTAAAAATAAATGTGCCGATTTTCTGATAAAACATTAATCCGTCAACCGCTCCGGAAAGCTGACTGTATCCACAGCAGATTCAAATGCTTCATTAGTCGCTCTTACGGTTTCGAGATCAACCAACGCTGGGGAATCTTCTTGTGAGGATTCAATAATCTCTGATTCAATCACCTGAGCGCCAGTCTCAACCACGTCACTTTCTTCGGCCTCAGAGATTAAAGTATTCATATCAACTTCTTTCGTACTCTCTGCAGCTTGCGCTTGATAGAGCAAGTAGAGGCCCAGAGCTACGAGGAAAAATGCAATAATACCGTAAACC
>CACKVQ010000036.1 GCA_902603705.1 Puniceicoccaceae bacterium | reverse complement strand
CATAAGAGGGCCCTGTTGAACAGCCGCGACTTGGCTTATGACTACAAAAAGAGTGAAGAAAAGAAGCGACTGGGCTAAGCTTGCTCCGACTAATAAAAACGCAGCGGTGGCAAAGATAAAAGTGCATGCACGGCTCGGTGTAGTACTAAAATTGGCTGCCAGGTACAGCGTCAAGGGAGTGAGTAAAAAACCAATTGGTGCTGCCCCAGCAATGAAGGCCTTATAGGTATCACTAGCATCAAAGTATCGAATCGCTATAACTAGTGCAAACGTCGCCCAACCTGCTTCAAGGATTCCGGAGAAGGGAGCCTTGAGTATATCTTTTCTATAGGTTGCCGAAGCGAGCTGCGAACACGTAGAAGATGGTATCCGATTTTCGGATCTGTCTACTTGCTCCATTCTAGCATGCGTTTGATAGGGGCGTAAGCTTTTTGGCGAATCTCTTCGGGCATATCGATTTGGGGAGACATCGTCTTTAGGCAGTCACGCAGCTTCTCGATAGTATTCATTTTCATGAAACGGCACTCGTTACAGGCGCAGGTATCTGTAGGACCAGCAATAAAGGTCTTATCTGGGATTTCGCGTTGGAGCCGATGAATCATTCCAGGCTCAGTAACAATAATAAATTGCTCCGCTTGATTATCGCGGCAGAAGTATACCATTTTCTCGGTACTACAGACCTCGTCAGCATTGTCGCGAACAGTCTCAACGCACTCTGGGTGTGCCACTACTAGTGCTTTAGGGAACCTGAGCTTTAAACGTTCAATTGATTGCTGCGTAAAGAGTACATGAGCATAACAGGACCCTGGCCATAGTTTCATAGGGCGCCCGGTCTGTTTGCTCACCCACTGACCGAGATTTTGGTCTGGGACGAATAGAATATCACGATCTTCGGGCACCTGCGCGACGATCTTCATAGCATTACCACTTGTGCATATGACGTCAGAGAGCGATTTTACGCCAGCAGAACAGTTGATATACGCGACTACGTAAACATTAGGATTTGCTTTCTTGTAAGCCGCAAGTTTGTCAGCTGGGCAGGAGTCGGAAAGGGAGCAACCCGCATCCATGTCCGGGAGGAGTACTGGCTTACTGGGATTTACAATCTTGGCAGTCTCGGCCATGAAGTGTACTCCGCAGAACACTATGCAGTCAGCGTCGGCTTCCTCGGCTCGGTAGGCTAAGCCCAGCGAGTCCCCCACATAGTCCGCTACTCGTTGAATAGAATCGTATTGGTAATTATGTGCTAGTATCACAGCATTGCGCTCTTTCTTCAAGGCCATGACCTCCTTCTGGATCGTGGTGAGCGGCTCTTCACGCCCCAGCTTGGGAGTGAAGACGATTGGTTCGTAGTTGAGTGTCTCGGTAGCCATACAGTGTATGAATTGGAAGAGTAAAGGTCAGATGCATCGCCTAGGAAGTCAAGCAGTCGAACAGGTCAGTGCCTTGCAGGGATCAAGCTACTTGGGTTATCAGTTTGCACTTAACTACCAAAACCGCCATTTTGAAAAAGACAGGCTATTTTTATTCTCTTTGAGTAATGCGTAGGATATATTTAATAAAACTAGTAGCATATTAGCGCCTATCCGATGCGTGGTACTATCACCTGTAACAAGTCATGCCAGAATTAGATACTGATAATAAAGCCTTGATAGCTGTGGCTGGAGCAAGCGGGTTTGTCGGGTCGCATCTGCGAGCGCATCTCCAATGCGAGTACCGATTTCGCGCGCTTACTCGGAGCACATCTGTGGCGAAGTCACATGCCAATGATTTAAATACTGAGTGGAAATGTTGCGATTTATATTCCCTGCCTAGGGTTTCTGAGGCGTTGAAAGGTTGCGACTACGGCATCTACCTCGTACACTCTATGGCTCCTTCTAGTCGCTTGGTGCAAGGTAGCTTTGAGGACACGGATCTTATTTTGGCAGATAATTTTATTCGTGCGGCTGAAGCTGCTGGACTTAAGCACGTTATTTATTTAAGCGGATTGATGCCCAGCGCAGAGGAGCCATTTTCGCCTCACTTGAGTAGTCGACTGGAGGTGGAGAACGTGCTGCGCTCTCGATCCGTACAGATCACCGTATTGCGAGCGGGGCTTATTTTTGGTCCTGGAGGCTCCTCATTTTCTTTACTTATAAATCTTGTTCGGCGCTTGCCTGTTATGATTCTCCCGCCTTGGGTGCGATCTAAGACGCATTCGATTGATATTGAGAATATCTGCCAGGCTTTTGAGCTTTGCCTAAAAGATAAAGAGCTTCCGGGGAGGACCTATGATCTAGGAGGGCATACGCCTATGACCTATGCAGATATGATTCTTCGCACAGGTAAGCTACTTGGAAAATCAGCTTATTTCATAAAGTTTCCCTTGAATTTCTTTGGACTTTCGAAGCATTGGGTCTCTATTTTTGGAGATGTACCACCTGCACTAGTCGGACCGTTATTAGAGAGTTTGCAACACGACTTAGAAGCACGACCAAATATCTTAATGGACAAGCTAGAAAACCGTTTTGTCTCTTTCGAAGATTCTTTTAAGAAGAGTGTGGACCGGACAGGGCAACCAAAGCCAAATCCCAGGCTTTCAACGCAAGCGACCGATCACAGGCTGATGAAGCGCGCGCGCCTTGTCCGCTCTGTACAACGCATGCTCTTGCCAGAAGGCTGGAACGCGCATGAGATAGCCATGGAATACGGGGAGTGGTTAAGCCGTCGATTTGGAGGGCTTATAGAAGCGAAAAGGGATTTAGAAGGTGCCATCTTTTTGACATTTATAAGTAGGCGTGTAGTATTACTTAAGTTAACACCGACCCCTTATTCTTTGGGTGTAAAACGCCGCTGCGCTTTCTATATAAGTGGTGGATTACTTTCGAGAAAAGTAGATCCGCCAGGGCGTTTAGAATTCCGCCTATTCCCCGAACAAGGTTGCTTAATTGCTTCCATTCACGGATTTGCTCCTACTTTGCCGTGGTGGGTCTATGCAATCACGCAAGCAAAGTTACACCTGCGCGTCATGAGAGCATTCGCTCGTCACTTGTCTCACCTGGAAACGAGGGCTTAATAAAGAATAAAAGGTCGAAAATCCGAACAATGGGCAGGCTACTTTTGTAGAACAATCAAATCGACACGCCGGTCTACACCAGACTCAGACTTAGAAAGATTTGATAAGGCTTCTAGGCTACCTTTAGAGAGTTTTTCGATACGCTGGGATGCAATGCCCAAAGTGCCTAAGTAATCACTAGCGCTACCAGCACGGCGATCACCCAATGCTAGGTTGTACTCGCTAGTGCCATACCAGTCGCAATAGCCTTCTACTAAAATATGGTCTTTGGGATTTTGTTTTAGGTAATCCGCAGCAGTCTGAAGTTTTACGCGTTCGGCCGCTGCAACAGAAGAGGAGTCAAAGCCAAAATACACAGATGGAAGGACCCCAGGAACCTTAGTAAATTCTCCGTATTTATCTATTGTCATCGCGCCATCACTACTGCGGGGTTCTAGACCCCAATTTTGCGTACCGTTGCCATCAACTATCATGCCATCTAGGCCCGTAACATTAGATCCACTTAGTTGCGTCGGAGCTTGTTTAGACGTACAGGCGGATAGAAAGCAAATTGCTAATAATAAAGTGATATAAATTGGCGCGGTGTTTTTCATAAAGACATCTATGGCACTCTGATTTGTGTCTCGCAAACATTTTTCTTAATTCTTAAGTAAAATCTACCATCATAATAGTAATAACGTTGCACTAAGTCCCTGTATTTGGCCGTCGCGCCTTGTATAATAGGCCTTTAATTTTGCTGCCTTAGGTATTTTAGATATACAGCTTCCGAGTAGAGGGAATATAAACGAATTACTACTTATCTGGGACAGCATTGGCTTGTGCTTTTACAAGTTTAATAATAGTTTGCTCGTCCACCGTTATATTAGCCGACTTTAGTGCCAGCATTAAAGCGCCTGATACGGGTTTTAAATTTGGGCACGTTACCCCGTTCTCAAATCCATCGAGTCGAAGTGCAGTAGAAAGGGCATCCTTAAAGAAGAGATTCTGCATTAGGCCCCCGCAAAGGCAGATAGTTGGCTTACGCAGTTCGAGCTTTTGACTAACGACTTTTGCTAATTTGCAGAGCTCTTGAACTGCTTTGATCACGATTCGATTAGCGAGCAGATCACCGGATTGAGCTAAATCAATGATGATGGGTGCAAGTTGCGCGCGTTCGTTACGGGTAAGTCCTTGATCGTGGACACGTGTTTTAAAATCTGACATCTCTTCGATGCCCAAGAAGTGGACAACTGCGTTCATTAATGAACTTTTGGGTAGCCTGCCGTCAGCCTGCCGCACAAGAGTCTGTAAAGCTTCTAGTCCAATCCAACTGCCGCTACCTACATCGTCTACAAGGTCTCCCCATCCTCCGCACTCGGCTGTTAGACCTGCAGCATCGCGCCCGTAGGAAGCGGATCCAGTTCCAGCGATTAGTGCGAGGCCAGGCCCCCCCTTGAGGCCCCCTTCAAGCGCTATTTCCATATCATGGTCCACTGTGATTTTCGGTGATTGGTTGTGGAAAAAATCATGCACGATCTTTAAAATTAATTCCTGATTAATCGGATCCGTTGCTCCTGCCACACCGAAATACGCCGCGTGTATTTTTGCTGTTCCAATACCACTTACGGCTTGCCGAATTGCGCCAAGCAAATTCTCTTGAAGAGTTGATTTAGAGACTGTCCTCGGATTACTGGGGCCGCTCAGGCCCCGACCAAATACTTGCCCAGAGGCATCGCACAAGAGTGCCCGTGTCTGGCTTCCGCCACCATCAATGCCTAAATAATACACGTTATGACACGGGCATGATAAGCCTTTTTGATTATTGGGCCGAGTTCTTTAGTGCACTTTTTGATCGAAGCCTCTTCGACGGGCACTTTGTAGACATCTTTTAGCGAATTAGGCGCGAATCCTTTATTTTGCATATAATAATAATTACCTAGTTCTAGGCCTGCATCAAGTATTAGCCTACATTCACAGATGCAGATAATTACTATGCTAGGTAGGATGCTAACATCGCAAGTTTCAACAGTTAGATTCGTGCATAAACAAGTCAGAGCCTATTGCAGGCTCCGACTTAGTAAAATATATACTCTGAGAAGGACTTAGACCGTGCCGAAGATCGACTTCTCGTTAGAACGGAGATCTTCGCATGCCTGCTGCATTCTTGCTGCCATACTCTTTTCGCCCTTCTTTAGATAGCTGCGTGGATCGTAAGTTTTCTTATTTCCGACCTCTCCATCGATCTTAAGAACACCTTCAATATTTTCGCCTATATGACTAACAATAGGGCGGGTGAAGGCATACTGAGTGTCGGTATCAATATTCATCTTTATGACGCCGTAATCAAGAGTTTCGCGGATATCGCTAAGGTCGGAGCCAGAGCCGCCGTGGAATACAAGCTCCATGAATGCATCCTCACCGTGTTTGTCGGTGACCGCCTTTTGGCCGTCTCGAAGAATAGTGGGTTTTAGCTTAACTGCGCCCGGCTTGTAAGCGCCATGAACGTTACCAAAAGTCGCTGCGAAGATGAAGCGACCGATGGGTCGGAGGGCTTCATAAACTTCCACCATATCTTCGGGAGTTGTATAAAGCTTTTCGATCGGTAGACCAGAAGTGTCATGCCCGTCCTCTTCACCGCCAACGCAGCCAGCTTCTACTTCAAGAATGATGTCCAATTCGGCGCATTCCTTGAGGAGTTCTTTAGAGAGTTGGAGATTTTCTTTTAGGTCTACGACTGAGCCATCAAACATGTGTGACTGAAAGAGCGGGCCTTTACCTGCAGCAATACGCTCGCGGGAAGCTTCGAGCAGTGGCTTAAGGAAGCCATCAACCTTCTCTGGGTGACAGTGGTCCGTGTGTAGGGCTACAAGGACGTCGTGCTTGCTCGCTAAAATATGGGTTGCTTCTGCTAGAACGATTGCACCAAAGGCCGCATCCGCTAGATTTAGACCGGAGGCAAACTGCCCTCCACCAGTGGATACTTGAATGATGCCGTCCGACTTCGCATCGGAAAATGCTTTGAGGGCAGCATTGATTGTTGTGAGCGAAGTCACATTAACGGCCGGGTAGGCGTAGTTGCCCTTTTGGGCGGCGTCGAGCATCGCTTCGTATTGTTTTGGTGTGGCTACTGGCATCTTTTAATTAGTATATGTGTCTAGTTTATTTGATGGAGCGCATTTCTTAGGAATGCATTGATAATGTACTTAAAATCTCTTCTGACATTTTTTTCAATCTTCTATTTGCGCCTAATGTAATGTAGCCTTCACTACTAGCGTGCACTTTAAGGTAAACAGTAAATATTCACCCCAGGGGGATCAGCCCGAAGCGATTAGAAAGCTAGTAGACTCTGTGCGCTCAGGTAATCGTTATCAAACCCTGCTCGGGGTGACCGGGTCGGGCAAGACTTTCTCCATGGCCAATGTGATTGAAGAGTTGCAGCGCCCTGCGCTCATTATTTC
>CACKVQ010000035.1 GCA_902603705.1 Puniceicoccaceae bacterium | reverse complement strand
TCTGTAATTAGCCATTTAATACAATTAAAAAAAGATAACTCAGATAGACCCTTAAGTGGTGTTCCTTACGCTGTTAAAGACTTATTTGATGTTAGGAAATTTCCGAGTAGAAATTCTTCTGTACTACCAGAGTTCGAATCATGTGCTTCTAAAGATTGTGCTATAGTTACGCGCATGAATCAATTAGGTGCTTGCTGCGTCGCTAAAACTCAAATGAATGAATTTGCTTATGGGCTGACTGGAGAGAACCCGCATTTTGGTAATTGTAGACACCCTCATTTGAAAAATTGCCTTAGTGGGGGTTCTAGCAGCGGTTCTGCCTATTTGGTTGCTGCTGGTTACTTACCTTTGAGTTTTGGTACTGACACAGGTGGTTCCATTCGACTTCCAGCAGCGTGGTGCGGTGTGTATGGTATTCGCTGGGCACCAGGATATTTTTTAGAAGGCGCATTTCCCCTAGCACCTAGCTTTGACACTATGGGCTGGTTTAATGCTTCAGCCAAAGATATGACTCATACATTGAAAGTTTGGTTTGATCAAGATGGCACTAACTTAATCCGAAAGCTAAATGGATATTCAATTTTACCCAAGCACTTACTCGAAATCGAATCTTATAATCGATTAAATATTGTATTATCCCAGTTAGATATTAAACAACTTAACGATAATATTTTTGAAGCTCTCATGCCAAAGTGTCAATTTGCATTTAATGTTCTGCAAAGTCTTGAGGCATATGAAATACACGAAAAATTAATAGATAAGAGAGGTAATACTTATGACCCTGAAGTAAAGAGTCGTATTTTGCGCGCAAGAAAATGGACTCAAGATGACATTACTAAGGCAAATCATTATAAAACTGAGATAACTAATTGGTTTAATAATTTTTTTGAATCGTACGATTTTTTGGTTATGCCTATTAGCCCAACAGCATCTGTTCCATTAAAAAATATAAATTCTGATTTACGAGAAATGACGCTTCAATTAACGACACCAGCAAGTTTAGCTGGTTTACCTGCCTTAACAGTCCCTATCTGGCTTGATAAGAAACGCTCTATTGGTCTTCAGTTTATCTTTAAAAATGTAGAACCTAAAGTAGCTCTGGGATTAGTTGATTTATGCAAAAATATTTAAAGAAGCATTCATTTACTTTATGGCTACTTTTTGGTGTTATATTGGCTATATGTTATCCTTCTTATGGTAGTAGCGGAGGACTTTTGTACCCTGAAGTTACTACAAATTTGGGCGTTTGGTTAATTTTTTTTCTACAAGGTATTGCTCTGCCAACTAGTGAATTAACAAAAGGCTATAATCCTAAACGTCTGCATGTCTTCGTTCTTTTATGGAATTATATAATTTTTCCGATTTTGGTTGGTTCTCTGATTGTCCCGCTATCACAAGTAATAGATAACGAATTAAAAATAGGTTTCTGGATGCTTGCAATTTTGCCCACAACAGTCTCATCGGCTGTTGTATTTTCAACTGTGTCAAACGGAAACACATCTAATGCTATTTTTGCGACAGTATTTTCTAATTTATTTTCAGTTCTCTTTGTACCTACTGTAGCAATTACTTATTTATCTATTGAGTCTAATATTAGTATTCCGCTTAGTCCATTATTTACAAAACTCTTTATGCTGATTATAGCGCCATTATTATTTGGCCAGATCATTAGACAAAAAGTACCAGAGTTTTCTGCTCATATAGCTAATAGAACTAAGGGTTTTGGAAATTGGATAATTATTTTTATTGTGCATTGCGCTTTCGCTCAAAGCGCAAGCTCAGGTTTTTTAGCACAGTTAGGTCTTATCTCAGTCTTTAAAGTTATATCGTTAACTGTTATAATATTGCTTATAGTTAGTCTTTTAGTTTGGTGGTCTTCAGGGTTTTTAAGATTATCTAAAGAACGGCGTATATCTGCATTTTTCTGTTCAAGTCAAAAGTCTATAGCTACCGGACTACCCCTAACTACATCTATATTGGCATTTGTTCCTAGTATGACAGATACTGCCTCTGTAATAATTCCATTAATGTGCTATCATCCTGCCCAACTAATTTTGGCAGGTATTTTATCAAGTAGATGGGGATCCGAATGATTTGTTAATACCTTATACTCAAACGTCTATTGTAAAAAAATTCTTAGTGTACGTATTTTTGAAAAGCTTGATTAATTAATTGCAATATCGAATCCATTTTGCGCAATTTTTTTTAATTCATTATCAGTAAAATTTAGGTCTGTTGCTAGAGCATAATATTCCTCGCTTAATGAGTTTCCAAACATAAACGGATCATCAGAATTTATTGTACAGCGAACACCTGCATCAAATAATTCTCTAACAGGATGTTCAGACATTTTTGTTATACCTTCAACTTGTAGCTTGAGGTTACTAATTGGACAAATGTCTAGTGTAACATCTAAATCTTTTATGAGTTCAACGACATTTGGATCTTCAATACATCGTACACCGTGTTGAATGCGCCTGACTCCGAGTTCTTCTATACAACGACTAACAAAAGAAGCTGGCATGAATTCACCGGCATGAGCTTTCAAGAATTTACCTGCATTTTTTGCTGATTTCCAAACTTTTTCGGTCCATGGTTCTAGTGGCCAATATTCGGGACCATGTAGATCGATACCTGTAAGTTTGTCCCAGTGGATACACTCATCTATAATTTTTTCCCCTAGTCCTGTATAGTCATTATGACACATTCCCATAAAAACACGGACATCCATGCCTTCTGGAGCAGCGGACAGAACAGCATCTACTATTTCCTCACCATCGATATTTCCACCAATGACTGCACCTACGTGAAAGCTAGTCTCTACATACTTTACATTTTGATCTGCACATTTCTGTAAAACAATCTTAGCGCATTTATGATAAGCCTCTGCTGAAATAAAAACGGAAGCACAAAATTGATCATACATCTCCTTAAATTGATCAAAACTTTCATAGCGAAAATCATCAGACCACATAGGAGGATCACTATCAAATTGCCCAGGACTGGCTTCACGTATTAATTCGATTGGACAAGAACCTTCTAGGTGTAGGTGAGTCTCCGTTTTTGGTAAGCCTTGAACGAAATCTTTAAGTTTATGATTAGGATTATACATTATATTTATTAATTAAACCATGTTAGAGTTTAGTGCTTGGTTTGAGAGGCTAAAATTCTTTTTTGAATATGTTCACCTGCAGTAATAGGAACGTATTTTTGTGGGTTTTCGGGAGTTATACATCTAGGAAATGTCTCAATGATAACATCTGGATCAGGGTCACTAAAGAATGCAATTGATAGACGTCCATTTTTCATTGCCGCAGGGCGTGGAACTACGCGGTGGGGTGTAGATTTGAAAAAGTCGTTGCTCCAGCGGGAAATCAAGTCACCTGTATTGACAACGACGGTGCCATCAATTGGCGGAGCATCTATCCATTCACCATTGAGATGTTGTACTTGCAAACCACCTTTAGAATCTTGAAATAGAATAGTAATAGTTCCAAAGTCAGTATGTGCACCTGCTCCAAGTTGGCCTTCAGATATATCTTTAACAGGAGGATAATGCAAAATACGTAACGTCTGAGTGAGCCCTGTATGTTTCTCTTCAAAAAAGCTCTCAGGCATATCTAAAGCGATTGCAAACGCACTCATCACATCTGAAGCGATTAGTCTGACATGCTTATAAAAATTACGCATTGTCTCTTCAAATATAGGGTTTGGCCAATAATCGGGACCACTAGGGATTCTTTCAATATTACGTGAAGTGAATGTTTCCTTTAAATCAGCTGGTTTGCTTGGATCAAGTGCTTCACCTTTTATTGCAGTATATCCATGGTTTCGATTCGTGCAAAAGGGAATTCGTACCTTATTATCGCTTTTAAAAAGATTATTAGATACGCTAAAAGTCTTCTCAAGAAGATCATATGGCATTCCTGTATTCTTAAGATAAAGAAACCCAATATTATGTGCTGCATTATAAATTTTATTAGCGACTTTCTTGCGTTCAGTATTTTCACCATTTCGAAAGGCACTCATATCAATTACAGCTAAATTTGATAATTCTACTGACATGCTTGTAAATTAGCAGATTTAATACCTTATAATATTAATTAGTATAATCATGATAATAATGTCATATTTATTTCATTAATTTTTAGTTTACTATTATTTATACTTTACAGCACGATTGCTCTTACATTTATTCCGCAATTAATTATTTTTTTAGTTTATCAATTTATTGCAGGGTGGAGCAGCCCGGTAGCTCGTCAGGCTCATAACCTGAAGGTCCCTGGTTCAAATCCAGGCCCTGCACCCATTTAAGGCTGATTCGAAAGAGTCAGCCTTTTATATATTAATTACTGGATCGTTCGCTAAAATGGCAATAATTTGGGAGAGTATTATAGATGGTAGTCATTACCAAGTTCGCACTGCAGGCGCTTCTGTTCGTCTTTATAGAAATGGCGTTAATCACTCTCAAATAAATCCTAAACGTCCATTGTCTGGCTCTATTTGGGATTTGATCACATTACCTACACTGCATCGTTTATTAGGATCGATAAATAATGTTTGTATATTAGGCTTTGGAGCTGGGTCAGTAGGTAGGCAATTAAAGGACTTAAATGTTACTCGTCATATTGTTGGAATAGAGCTTGATCCGATACATCTTTCTATCGCTCAAGGTTTTTTTGAATGTGACAAAGGCTACGAACTAATTGCAAGCGACGCGGTTGAATGGGTATATGGGATTAGTGATAATGCTCTTTATGACGTTATTATAGATGACCTATACACTGAATTGGACAACGTGCCAGTGCGCAGTGTTCCAATGGATGAACAATGGTTTGAAGTACTAGCTAAATTATTAAAACCAAGTGGAATGCTTATATTTAATATAATAGAACATGATAAGATACCTAATTTACCTATTTTTAAATCTACTGAACTACGGAAGCGATTTTCAGAAGTAATTATGTATCGTATTGATGGATACGAAAACCGGGTAATTGCCTTTAGCAAAACTCCATTTAATAAGACTTATTTGAATTTTAACCTAAATAAGATATTAAAAGCTTATCCTGCATGTAGGGGAGTTCAGAATAGATATATTAGATGTAGGGATTCTAAGATAAAATTAAATTAGTAATTATGAATATGTTTATTATATGTGCGATATTGAAACTTATTAACGTCCAAAAATGATCAATTGCTCACGCAAGTAATTTGCACTTTTTCGCTCTAATTCCTCTAATTGGCATGTTAAATAGCGCCATTGCCAGTTGCCTTGGTGGGTGCCAGGTGTATTTAGGCGTGATTCAGATCCTAAACAGAGTAGATCTTGAAGTGGAAAGATAGCCATATTGGCACTTGATTTTATACACGCGCGTATGAAATCCCACGATATTTCCTTGCCAGAAACTCCTAAATAGGTACGAATACGATCCTTCATAAATTCATCTAATGATAGATACCAACCCAATGTTGTATCGTTGTCATGTGTACCAGTATAAGTAACGTAATTAGGCTGATGATTATGAGGTAAATAACTATTATCAGCATCTGTTCCAAATGCGAACTGCAGTACCTTCATACCCGGTAGACCTGTAACATCACGAAGAAGATTTACTTCATCTGTAACTACTCCCAGGTCCTCAGCAATCAATTTTGCATTTGGTAAATCGCAATGTATTGATTCAAAGAGATCTAGTCCAGGGGAGGGTACCCATTCCCCTAATCTGGCAGTCTTTGAAGAAGCGGGTACCGACCAGTAAGAAGAAAATCCTCTAAAGTGATCAAGTCGAAGTATATCATAAAAAGTATAGTTGGATTGGATTCGTTGAATCCACCATCTAAATTTTGTCGATTTATGCATCGGCCATTTATACAAAGGATTGCCCCAAAGCTGCCCATCTAAGGAGAAGTAATCAGGAGGTACACCGGCTATGAATTGGGCTGTTCCATTGTCGTTTAATAGGAATAAATCAGTATTAGCCCACACGTCCGCACTGTCCATTGCTACAAATATCGGCACATCACCCATAATGTTTACATTTTGGGATCTAGCATAATTGCGTAGTTTATTTAATTGTGCATAAAAAAGATATTGGTAGAAAATATGAGCATTTACTCCATCGCATACATTTTCTGGGAGTTTTATTGTTTTGGCTTTTTTTGCATCACGAAATTCTGCAGGCCAATCTAACCAGCATTTTCCATCGAAGAAATCTTTAAGTGCCATAAATAGCGCATATTCTTGAATCCATACCGATTGCTGTTTGGTAAAAGAATTAATTGAACCGTAATCTAGTAAAAACCCTTTTCTGCACTTTTTAAATCGCTTATATGCTGTTCGTAAAATTGGCCAAAAAGTTTTGTGCAATAACCCATAATCGACAAACTCGTAAGGTAAGGCGGAAAGTTTCTTGAATTCACTCTCAGTTATTAGTCCTTCGTTTGATAGAGGAATAAGATCTATAAAATAGGGGTTTCCTGCAAAAGCGGAGAAACTCTGGTAGGGTGAGTCACCATAACCCGTAGGCCCGAGCGGACAAAGTTGCCAAAGTTTTAAGCCCGCATTAGATAAAAAATCAATGAATCTATGTGCGCTACTACCTAAATTTCCTATACCTGTGTCAGATGGTAGGGAACTAATATGTAATAACACTCCAGCAGAGCGTTCATCTAACCAATTAAACAGCCTTTTACTGTGTGAAACATGAGTGCTCATGTAATAAAGTTATTACTATTTTTACTTAGATAAAGTAGGGAATGTGTCGACTATACCTTCTGGTATAAATTAGACATAATATATATTGTGCGAACCAATAACCTTCATTATGTGTTATTCAGAGATACCCCAACGCTTAGTAAATGGATAATATATAAATATCGCCCGACCTATTACTGACTTATCTGGAACAAAGCCCCAGTATCGACTGTC
>CACKVQ010000034.1 GCA_902603705.1 Puniceicoccaceae bacterium | reverse complement strand
TCTCTAAATTATTGCCACCTATTTCTGAAAAATGGCTATTTTATCTTAGTCATTGTATTTCTAGGGAAAATATATGAAAATCATTCACTAAAATTGACTTACGAAATAAATAACACGAAGTTGACTAGCGTTTAGTTTCTGCTTCTTTATAAAATGTATGTTTAAATAAATTTCTGTATATCAATTTTCTTAATATTACTAAGTCTTTACAACTGTTAATTAGATATAGTTACCTTTATTTTAATCTATAAAACCATTTTTTACGCTAGCTAAAGTCCCATTCCACTACATGCCAGCTCTAACAAATTATCGTACCGACAGCTATAAGCCACTTCTTTTTCTTTTCTGCTTGTTTTCGCTTTGTTGGATAACAGTGCTTCTTTTTGCAGGTGGTTTTACTACCAGCATCAAAGCTGGTATGGCTTTCTTAGACTGGCCTCTATCTAACGGCTCGGTGAATCCCCAAGGATGGCTCACTGAAACAGATAAACTAGCCGAGCATAGCCACCGCTTACTCGGAATGAAGATCGGGCTCCTCTCCATTGGATTGCTTCTTTGGACTTACTTGCGGGAATCTCGAGATTGGGTGCGTAGACTTTCCCGCATTCTAGTGCTAGTTGTCGTTCTACAAGGTGTATTAGGTGGAGCGCGCGTTCGCTTCGATCAATTGAATATAATGAGCGATCATAATTTAATCGCCCAAAGTTTTGCTGTAATTCATGCCTGTGGAGCAATGATAGTACTGAGTATACTTGTCGCTCTTACTTTAGCTAATACACGTAGATGGATTGATGGCAGTTCAGGTTTAGACCATGCGACTCCTACAAGCGTGAAAAGATGGAGTGTAATTGCAACTACAGCTATATTCACACAAATTCTAATTGGAGCTATTATGCGGCATGCCGATGCTGGCCTAGCTATAGCGAAATTCCCGCTTGCTTCACAATCAAGTCTCTTGCCCTCCTACTGGAATTTTGGCATTAGTATCCACTTTGCACATCGTGTTGGTGCAGCAATTGTTAGCGCTATTCTACTTATCTTTTTAGCTAAGGTCTGGGGATCGACTAGTACTAAACGCGCGCTTGGCTATGGGGCCATGCTCATTGCTCTAGGGCTAGTGATGCAAATTTATCTAGGTGCTTTGACTATCTGGACAGTAAAAAACCCTTATGTTGCTACTGCACACCACCTAGTAGGTGCTTTTCTACTTGCCAGCACATGGGGGCTAACTTTCCTCGCTCATCGCCCTACATCTCACACTGTTGTAAATTCACATTTATCTACAAATTAGTTTTGAGCCTCCCAAAGACAGATACCAACAACTATAATGGCGAACTAACGAGCGCATCATTACCTTTTCGCGAACGTCTTAGTGATTACTATGAACTTACTAAGCCCAGGCTTAGTTTCTTGTCTGTAATCACTGCAGTCATCGGATACCTAGCGATGGACCCTAATCGCGATTTTGGAATTTTAATTAGCTTGTTAATAGGGACTTCTTTAGCTGCAGGTGGAGCTGCAATACTTAACCAGTGGCTAGAACGGGATGCAGATGCTCGCATGGTAAGGACTAAAGATCGCCCAATTGCGGCAGGTCGAGTCACTCCATTAAGTGCACTACTCTATGGTTTAGCTTTGAGTGTGATTGGCTGCATCCTTCTCTACATAGGCGCCAATCCCCTAGCGGGCTTGCTCAGCGCGGCTACAATAGCTTCGTACGTTCTACTTTATACGCCACTCAAAAAGCTAACAATCTGGAATACAGTAGTAGGGGCTATCCCTGGTTCTCTTCCACCTCTAATCGGCTGCGCTGCTGCTCAGGGCCAAATAAATACTCTAGGTTGGATACTTTTTCTGATTCTCTTCTTCTGGCAAATGCCACATTTTTTCGCTATCGCATGGACACACCGCAAAGATTACCAGAGGGGCGGCTTTATCATGCTTTCCAACTCCGATACTGATGGTAAAAAAGTTGCCCTACAAGCCTTCATTTTCTCGCTGGCATTGGTAATTAGCACACTACTGCCAGTAATTTTAGGATTTGGCACTTGGGTCTATGGTATAGTTGCCGTATTATGCGGATGGTATATACTACATTATTCAGTCGCATTTTTAAATGTAAAACGGCGAGATGGTGCAGCTCGTAAATTATTTATGGCCTCTATCTTCTACTTACCAGCGCTCTTATTTCCTCTAGTACTGGATCTTTGGCTACTTTAATTTACTATGACGTTTACTGAATCGTTACCGACACTTAATGCATGCCTAAACGGCACAGCCACAATACTACTTACAGCAGGATTTGTGTGCATCAAGACGAGTCGCGAGAAGTCTCATCGTGCCTGCATGCTATCAGCCTTTAGTGTATCAGTCATTTTTCTATTTTTCTATGTCTTGCACAAATGGCTAGTACAAGGAGTACATACTCCATTTGGGGGCGATGGTGCATGGCGCACTATCTACTATACAATGCTACTGTCTCATATCGCTCTAGCTATTATAATTGTACCGCTCATACTAAAGACTCTATCCTTGGCAATCCGCGGCAACCGTGATTCTCACAAAAAATGGGCGCGCTGGACTTTTCCAATATGGTATTATGTTTCTGTTACCGGAGTTTTGATTTACTGTTTCCTATACCTTTGGTGGCAAGAACCCTCAATAAGCGGCTAATACAAACCCCTAATCCAAAAGTGCAGAATATAGCAACTAGCTATTAGTGTTTACTCTACTGTCATCACACCCCGCATGCCAGCATATGTATGAGCAGGAAAGGAGCATAAAAAATTATAGTCTCCAGCTACTTCTGGAGCCGTAAATTCAATAGTGTCGCTTTGCCCGGGTCCAAGTAACTTTGTAGCTGCTATAATTCCCATCTTATATTGCAAAGGAATATAGTCGTTATCACGCGAAGAGGCAGCATCAGTCGCAAAAGTATTAACATTTATATCTAATCCTAGAATAACTAGATTATGCCCCATTGTAGCTTTCGGCATTTTACCAAGATTTACTAGTTTGAGTTTTACCGGGCCACCAACTGGCACAGTAAAAGACTCTATATTAAAACGCATCTTATCATCTGCAGTTATTTCTACTACTGTTACCCCATTTACTAGAGAAACAGGTTTAATGTTGGCATTTAGATCAGAGACGGAAACCTCCGGTATCCCATTGGTCGCAGTTTCAACAGATGAGGGATCATTACATGCTAGTAAGAATAATACAGGAAGAAACCATAAATAGATTTTAAACATTCATTTTTATAAACACTCATTAAATCAGAAAGTCCAGTCTTCTACCTGAATAAGTATAAATAGCCTAAGGATTACTATATCTAATAGTGTACGTTAGACTTACTGATGCTAATAGTTATTTGAAGTTTAACTTGTAAGATACGATTAGCTGAGTACTATAAATATACTGTTATACGTTCTGTATTAACTCATTTAACATCATCCGTAATTCTATTACTCGTGAAGTCCATTTCGGTACGTTTATTGCGTATTTTTCCAACTATCATTATCGGGGTATTAACCGCTTTTTTTAGCGGTTGTAGCTTGGACACACGTATGTCCACATTCGTACCCAAGGGTCCCATAGCAGAAACACAGCTAGACTTGTTTATGCTAACGGTCTGGGTAACAGGCTTTATCTTTATTGCCGTAGGCGGCGTCTACACCTACGCCATTATCAAGTTTCGCGAAAAACCTAACGATAATAGACCGCTTCCAACCCAAGGGCATGGTAACCCACTAATAGAAATCGGTCTAATCGGCGCTTCTATATTTTTACTTGTAGTTATAGCTGTACCAACCTTGCAGGGAATTTGGTTTACTCATGACACACCTGATGACCCAGAGAGTCGCATGGGTAGCTGGTATAAGGGAGATGGACTCTCTGATGAAGAAGCAGACAATCCACTCATTATTAAAGTTAAAGGATATCGATGGTGGTGGGCTTTTGAATACCCGCAACTCGGCATTACTACGGCCAACGAGATGGTTATCCCTGCTGGTAAAGTTGTGCACTTAGAATTACGATCTGTAGATGTAATCCACTCTTTTTGGTTACCTAAAATTGCGGGTAAAGTTGACCTCATCCCTGGAAGAACGAATTCTATGTGGATACAGGCAGGAGACAATTACCTTAATTGGAAAGAAAAGCACGGTCATAAGGCTGATGACGAAAGCCTAAGGTCAGAATACTCTAGCTACCTTGAAGAAGAGATTTACGATTATTACTATGGCCAATGCGCTGAATATTGCGGCGACTCCCACGCTCGTATGCTGTTTCGTGCTAACGTCGTAAATGATGATGATTTTACCACTTGGGTTGCAGATGAAAAAAATGGACACAAAGCCCCAAGCAATATGAATTGGGATGAGTGGTATGCAGCTTACGATGAGAACCCAAATCAACTTTCTGGTGACCTACACGAAGGCCTAAAGATATTCATGGGAAGGGGTCAGTGCGCTTCTTGCCATCAAGTTGCAGGCAATCCAAGGGCACTTGGAGTAGCAGGGCCTAATTTAACTAATGTAGGCTCACGTATGTCAATCGCTGCAGGCTGGCTCAATCATCGATCCGATACTAATAACGTGGATCTAGAAAAGCAGTATGTTAACTTTTTTAAGTGGATCAAAGAAACCGATGTCGTAAAGCCCGGGAACTTAATGTGGCGAGCTAATGGTGGTGGTATCGGTGAATTAACTGATGAAAACGGTGAACTTGCCCTTTTAACTGACGATGAAATTCACAAACTTTCACTTTACCTTCAATCCCTAAAATAAATTATAAATATGAGCTACACAGAAATCCAGACTCCTAAAAACCCTTCTACTAAGGATACTACTTCTGTACCTCAAGTGCTGACTCCACAGAGCAGTCAAATCGGTTTAATGCGCCCCGACCATAGCAAGAACGTTGTTATTGATTGGTTGACTACTGTTGACCACAAAAAGATCGGTTTAATGTACGGCGCAATTGCACTGTTTTTTCTTTTGGTTGGTGGTGTCGAAGCACTCATAATTCGCACTCAACTCGCTATTCCAGAAAATGACCTTATATCTGCTCAACGATATAATCAGCTTTTTACGATGCATGGTACGACCATGATTTTCCTTGCCATTATGCCGCTTAATGCTGCGTTTTTTAACTTTTTAGTTCCTCTGCAAATTGGAGCCCGTGATGTAGCCTTCCCGCGTGTGAATAGCTTTAGCCTCTGGGCTTTCGTAGCTGGCGCTCTTGTCATTAATTTTGGATGGATTTTACAGGCTCTTCAAGTAATGGGGCTCTTTCAAGCAAGTGGGCCAACAGCTGGAATGAATGATTTCGTACCCGCTATGGGATGGTTCGGATATGCACCAATAACTGGTATAAATTTCACAGGTGCTGGTACTGATTTTTGGATTATGGGTCTGCAGATTCTGGGTATTGCCTCACTATCTGCTGCAATGAATTTCGTTGTTACTATAATTAATATGCGTGCCCCTGGTATGAAAATGATGCGAATGCCGGTTTTTACTTGGATGACACTTGTTGTCTCTCTTTTAATAGTATTTGCATTCCCGGCCATCACAGTAGCCCTAGGTCAATTAATGTTTGATCGCTGCTTTGGCACTAATTTTTTCGTGGTAGCAGGTGGTGGACAACCCATACTCTGGCAACACCTCTTTTGGATTTTTGGACATCCTGAAGTTTATATTTTAGTGTTACCTGCGATGGGTATTGTCTCGGAAGTACTGCCTGTTTTCTCTAAGAAACCTTTATTTGGCTATGCTATCGTGGTATTCTCCGGTGCGGTAATCGGATTTCTCGGATTTGCAGTATGGTCTCACCACATGTTTACTACAGGCTTAGGGAAAGTTGCTACTGCCGCCTTCTCCTTGCTAACCATGGCAATCGCCGTGCCTACTGGAGTTAAAATTTTTAATTGGATAGGTACTCTTTGGGGTGGTCGCGTGCGTTTTAGTGCGCCCATGATATTTTCTATCGGATTTGTATGGATGTTTATGATGGGGGGGTTCTCCGGTATAATGCACTCGTCGGCACCAGCTGATGCACAACAGCAGGATAGTTACTTTGTTATTGCACACTTTCACTACGTAGCAATAGGAGGCATCTTTCTAGCAGTCGTAGCTGGTATCTATTTCTGGCTCCCAAAAATGATTGGTAAAATGTGGAAGGGAAATCTAAGTACTTGGGTCGCCATTTTTAGTACAGCTGGTTTAAATATCACATTTTTTCCCATGCATTTTCTTGGACTTTTGGGCATGCCACGCAGAACCCATACTTACTTAGCGGGATTTGGCTGGGAATCCTACAATCTCATCTGCACTATAGGCGCATATATTCTAGCTTTTGGTATTTTGCTTCTAGTCGTAGACATTGTACGCTGCTTTCGTTACGGCGAGCCAGCGGGAGATGATCCTTGGGATGCGCGCACACTTGAATGGGCGACTACCTCCCCTCCGAAAGTTTATAATTTCGCTAAAACACCTATCATTCCTGCCCGTGATGCACTTTGGGAGGATAAATATGGTCCGAAAAACCGAAAAATCACTTATGAGGACGATCATGCTCACGGCATTCACATGCCTAGTCAGTCATGGATGCCCCTGATCGCATCGCTAGGCTTTATTCCACTCGGTTTAGGTATGTCACTAATGCAAGCAGGTGTTCCTTTCATGGGTTATTTTGCTATATTCGGTTTAGTAATGCTTAGTATCGGAGTAGCCCTTTGGGCGTTAGAAGGGCCGGGCGGCTATCACCTTAATGCCAAAGAAAATGTCGCTTAGGCTAACTATTCGAAACTTTCTAAGGATTCATTCTAATTAGTACTAACATGCACACCGCCGAAGCGTCGCACGAGGACAGTCACGATAATCTTGTTATTGATAATAAGAAACTTCTTATGTGGGTTTTCTTAGGGTCAGACTGCATGTTTTTCGGTACTCTTATTTCTACTCATTTAATCTACCGAAAATTGTATCCTGAGTCATTTGAACCAACCGCACTTTTTAGCTTAGAGCTCACTTCATTTTCTACCTTCATACTTTTAATGAGTTCCTTCCTTATGGCACTTGCCGTTTCGGCTATGCACAAAGGGGAACTTAGAAGCTTCCGAAACAATATTATCGGCGTTGTATTTTTCGGACTTATTTTCTTAGGCTGCCAAGTCTACGAATTCGCCCACTTTGTACATGAGGACTTAACTCTTTCAACTAATACTTTCGGTTCAACATTTTATATGATGACAGGAACGCACGGAGTTCATGTTGCTATAGGTGTATTCTGGCTCGTATGCATGTATTTTTACTCACACACTGGAAAAATGGACGCTCACGAGAGTGCAGTCGACGTAGAAGTCGCAGGACTCTATTGGCACTTCGTTGATATCGTATGGATTGTAATCTTCACAGTAGTCTACTTGATTGAATTTATCTAAATATCATATTAATTATATAATCTATGACTGATAACGACTACCAACCAGTTCCCTTGACGCCTGATTCTCATAAAGACAGCGAAACTGAAAAATATCATACCTTC
>CACKVQ010000033.1 GCA_902603705.1 Puniceicoccaceae bacterium | reverse complement strand
TGTTATAGGTGCATCTGCAGCCGTTATGGCAATTCTAGCTTTTTTCTGCCTGCTTTATCCAGAGCGTCCAATTACACTACTACTCTTTTTCATTCTACCAGTCACAGTGAAGCCAAAGTGGGTCTTCTGGGGGAGCCTTGTTATTTCCTTTGGCGGCATACTTTTCTACGAACTGCCTGGCCAGTCTTATGTCGCTCACTCCGCTCACCTCGGCGGGATGTTTGCTGGTATTTTTTATTTCCGTTACATGCACAATCGGCCAAATCCTTTCTTTAGTTCGAGCAGGCAATATACTTCAGTTGAGCAACCAGCTTGGTATAAGCGTCGCAAAAACAAAGAGTCGGAACCCAACTACAAGGTAAACCGTACTGAACGTGATAATTTACAAAGAGAGGTTGATCAAATCCTAGACAAAATTAATTCCACTGGCTTCGGCTCATTAACTGAATATGAGAAACAGACTTTAGACCGCGCCAAAGATATTTTGAGTCGTTAAAAAATACTGACTAACAAAATATTTAAAATCCCACCTTTGAGTATGAAAAAATGTACCACTAAAATATTTCTCTTCGCTTTAGCTACCCTTGCTTCTGCCCTACCATCCAGCGCCAAGCTAAATCAAACTCAGGAAATGGCTGCCCAGACTCGCTGGGTCGTAGATACAATCAAAGCACGCCACTATTTGCGCGGCACTATGGAGCAGTTAAACGGCGCCGAAATAGTAGAAGCTTATGTGGAGTCATTTGATTACGGGCGCATGTACTTTACTCGTCCAGAAATAGACGACTTTATTTTTCGCTTTGCCGATGCGATCGAAGAATTCTTAAATAAGGGTAACCTCTACGCTGCCTTCGAAATCTATGAAAGTTTTAAACTTAAAGCAAAGGCTCGAACAGAATGGGTTTTTAGCCGACTTCAAGAAGGCTTTAATTTCGTAGCGAATGAAACCTTCGTTCCTGATCGACGTGAGGCGAAATGGCCCGCCACATTAGAGGACGCGAATCAGCTCTGGTTGCGCCGCCTCAAGTACGAGGTACTAAACGAAATACTCTCGCTTGTTGCAGATGATGAAAAAGAGAGCAATGAGATAATAACTGCGGATAAAGCTGATTTATTAGACCCAGATGTGAGTAACGAGGAAGATACTTTCGATCCTGCAGAGCTCCGACGTCTTATTGAGGAAGACACTTTCTATGCCAAGATTCTTGACCAAGCGCGAGAAAAAATTCGCCGGCGCTACGAGCGTAATCTGAGATACACCTTAGCGAGGGAAGCAGCAGAAGCGCAGGAGTCTTTCATCAATGCTATGACACAACTATTCGACCCACATTCAACCTTCCTATCCTCTGACACCTTAGAGAGCTTTAACTCTTCTGTACAAAATTCCTTCGTTGGCATTGGTGCTCTGCTTGAAGACGATGATGGTATTTGTACGATCAAAGAGATCCTCCCTGGGGGTCCCGCTGAGCACTCGCGCCTACTCGAGCCTGAAGATCAGATCCTAGGAGTTGCGCAGGGCGATGAGCAGTTTGAAGATGTTGTCGACCTTCAACTACGCTACATCGTGCGTAAGATTAAGGGAGAGAAGGGTACCATCGTGCGCTTACTCATTCGTCCAGGTGACACAACGGATCCTTCCGTGCGAGAAATTGTACCTATCGTACGAGGTGAGGTAAAACTCACAGCCAACCTAGCGACTGCTAAACTTGTCCGTGTCCCTAATGGCGACTCTACTATCCCTGTTGGTGTGATCGAGCTACCCTCTTTCTATGGAAACATCGGCTCTGGAAATACGCTAACTACCACTACGGAAGATGTCACCGAATTACTCAAGAAACTCAAAGATGCCGGAGCCCAAGGAATCATTTTAGATCTCCGAATGAATGGAGGTGGGTTGCTAAGTGAAGCCGTCCGTGTTGCAGGTATATTCATCCCTGTGGGCCCTGTTGTTCAAGTGCGTGACAGCTCTGGCCGTAAAGATGTACTCTCAGACCGTGACCCGAGAATGCTCTGGGATGGCCCGCTTATAGTCCTCACGTCTCGTTTTAGCGCCTCCGCCTCTGAGATTGTAGCAGGCGCTCTGCAAGACCACAGTCGCGCGCTTATCGTAGGGAACAGCTCAACGCACGGGAAAGGTACCGTACAAGAAGTCTATCACATGAACAACCCCTCCCCCTTTTCGTTCTTCCGAAACAAGAAACCACAGGCGCGTCCAGTTGCGTCTAAAATAACCATTAAACAATTTTTTCTGCCAGGTGGTAGCTCAACCCAAGTCAAAGGAGTTCCCTCTGACATAGTTCTACCCTCTGTGAACGAATTCCTTCCCATTGGCGAAGACGATCTTCCGCACGCCCTACCTTGGGATCAGGTCATGCCTGTAGACTGGATTAATGACTGGGCAAAGCTCAATGTCGCCAGTCCCCAAAATCCAGCCTTAACGCAAGACCTTATTAAGGCTTCCGAGGCTCGCCAAGGCTCGCTCGAAGAATTCCGATTTCTAAGCGAACAAATCCAGTGGCGTCGCAAACGCTACGAGGAAAAAACTATCTCCATAAACCTGAGCGAGCGAATCGAACAGAAGATACAAAACAAAGAATACATTGATCGGCTAGACAGTGCCTACGAAGCCCTCTCTAAGCATGACTACGCTACCGAGAACTTTCTACTGAAAGTAGCTCAAGAACAGGAGGCCGCTTCCGAGAAAATGCTAGCTCAGGCTATGGAATCATCAATGAACGGCATGAGCGAGGAGACTGCGCCCATCAAGCCTAAAAAAACAGAAGAAAACGAAGACAGCCCGACCTACGACATTTACCTTCGCGAGGCAGCCCGAATCATGGCAGACTGGGTGCAAATCGAAATGCAACAAGACCCCAAACAAGAATCTAAGTCGTTAGCATACAAACCTTGGCAGGAGCAGGTTGAATAGCACTAGAAGTAACTGCTGCAACTCTTGAGTAGATCTCCTATAACGCTTAATCAGCCAGCATGCTTGGCGACTAGATTGTAAAAATCTACAAAAAGTGAATCCGCATCGTTTGGTCCTGGCGCCGCTTCTGGATGGTACTGTACCGAAAATACTGGCTTATCCTTGAGCCGAAGACCCTCGACAGTATTATCATTCAGGTTAATCTCGGTAACGATGGCTCCTGCATTCTCTAGTTCCTCCCGGGTCGAAGCGAAGCCGTGGTTCTGTGCAGTGATCGAGACTCTACCCGTTTCCAAATTTTTAACTGGTTGATTTCCCCCGCGGTGTCCAAACTTTAATTTAAAAGTTTTCGCACCAAGAGCATGTGTGATAATCTGATGACCTAAACAAATGCCAAATATTGGGAAGTCTTCGATCAATTCTCTTACTGTCGCATGTGCGTAGTCGACAGCACTAGGGTCGCCTGGTCCATTAGAAAGAAAGACGCCGTCTGGGTTAAAAGCTCTGATCGTATCGGCCGAAGTATCTGCGGGAAATACGCGAACATCAAAACCATGATACTGCAATTTACGGTAGATAGAGAACTTGGCTCCAAAATCCATAGCCGCTAATTTGTAACGCGGTTTTTTAACTTCTTCACGCAAGAGGCCAGTGCCAGTTACAGTAAATGGAGTCGACTGTTTCATCTCTGGGTCCCAGTAGTATGCTTCTTTCGCGGTGACTTCCTTAACGAAGTCAACGCCGATCAAACCGCCAAATTCTTTGGCTTGCTTTACCGCCTCAGATTCAGAGATATCTTCTGTGGTGATACATGCTTTAAGAGCCCCAGAAACCCGCAGCTTTTTAGTAATAGCGCGTGTATCCACGCCCTCAACCCCAGGAATACCCGCTTTAGTCAGGTAGTCTTGTATTGAAATATTACTGCGCCAGTTACTTGCCACTGGGCTAATCTCACGAACAATAAAGCCCTTCACTTTAGGTCCATCCGACTCCACATCGTCAGGGCAAATTCCATAATTGCCGATCTGTACTGCAGTCATTGTTACGATTTGTGAGAAGTAAGACGGGTCGGTCAAAATCTCTTGGTAGCCAGACATACTGGTATTAAAACAAGCTTCACCAACATTCGTAGCCACTGCACCGAAGGCTCGACCGCGGAAAACAGTACCATCTTCAAATGCGATAAGTCCTTTACGTGTCATTTCTACCATTTTATAGCAGAGCCAAACGAGAATCACGTGCCATGCAAATCAAAAGAAACAAATAAATCTACTACTTGCAGTTTTACGCTCATCTTAAGAAAAAAGGTGCTCAAAACAAGGGTCTAGATTCTGCCATTATTGTGCTGATTAAGAACTGCCTATCAAATTTTGGATGCGTTCGCCCACAGCACTGCCGGCCTCTAAATCAATCCAATAGATCATGTCGCGGCACTTCTTCTCGCAAGTAACGATACCTGCTTGACGCAGTATCCGCAGGTGATGCGAGGTGGCTGGTTGCGAGAGACCAATCCGTCCAGCAATTGTAGAAACGTTACAAGCGTTGTGGCAGGTAGGCCTTGTAGGTAGAATCTGTATAATTTCTAAGCGCACAGGGTCACCTAGAGCCCAGAGCTGCTTTGCAAGAGTTCCAATATCTGAATTTGATTCTAAGGTAACCATTGACATATTTAAGTATATAGATACATCATTGGTCAACTACTGAACGTTCCCTTTTTGAAAATCAAAGCATATGCATCCAAACGACTCCTTAAAGAACTGGCATGAAGGCCAAGGACTGTGGGCAGATTTAGATTCCAAGGATTGGAACAACTGGAAATGGCAGCTTGGAAACCGTATTGTTAAATTAGAGCAACTCGAAGAGCGCATGACTCTAAGCGAAGACGAAAGGGTAGGCTGCCTTTTCGCTAAAGATAAACTAGCCCTCGCTATTACTCCCTATTTTTTTAATTTGATAGATCGCGAAGATCCGAACTGTCCAATCCGGCGCCAGGTAATTCCCCGTAGCGGCGAAACGCAGATCTCACCAGAAGAGATGCTCGATCCTGTGGGTGAGGAAAATACGAAGCCTGTCGATGGAATCGTCCACCGCTATCCAGATCGTGTGCTTTTTTTAGTAACAGATCGATGTGCAGCCTATTGTCGCTACTGCACGCGTAGTCGTCTCGTTTCAAATGCCCAAGACTACAACTTTCACCCAGAATTTGAGAATGGGCTAAAATATATCCGCAGGCACTCTGAAATCCGCGACGTGTTACTTAGTGGCGGCGACCCACTTCTACTCTCCGACCGAAAGCTAGACTATCTACTAGGAGAGCTGTGCAAAATCCCGCATCTTGAGTTTATCAGAATCGGCTCACGTATACCAGTCTTCTTGCCGCAAAGGATCACTCCGGAACTAGGAGAAATTTTAAAGAAACACGGCCCCATATGGATGAGTATCCACGTCAATCATCCAAGGGAGTGCACACATGCTCTGCGCGAAGCCTGCGAGCGCCTTACTTATTCGGGAGTGCCGATTGGGAACCAATCGGTTTTACTGCGAGGGGTGAACGACGATACTACTACGATGCGCTCACTTGTTCATCGCTTACTCATGATGCGTGTGCGCCCATATTATCTTTACCAATGCGACCTGATAACAGGTAGCGCCCACCTTCGCGCAGATCCGCGCAAGGGTATTGAAATCATTCGCAACCTTCGCGGTCATACTACCGGGTACTCAATTCCACAATTTGTGATCGATGCCCCGGGCGGTGGCGGCAAAATTCCGATCAATCCAGAATACATCAAGGAGGTCACAGATGAAGCGATAATAATGCGCAATTTTAGCGGCGACGAATACACATATCCATTAAACCCTAGTGAAGCGGCTAAAAAACCAAAAAATCCGAAGGAACTAGAACCAGTCTGGGCCTAAAAGTGTGCATAAATGCTGGACTAAAAATAAATCACGAGCGCATTACGCCACTGAGTATCATCCTTAATGGTAACATCGCCAAGGTCGTTATCAAAAGTTTTGTTAAATGAGAACTCAAATCCAAGGAGCTCTGTCAGCCGGACTCGAACTGCAATAGTCATCACGTAATTATATAGATCATTATTCTCCGGGTTCCAATTATAATTAAATCCTTGAACAAACGAGGTGCGTTCTAACGGACTCCATTTAGCTTCTTGAAAGATGTTCAGTAAAGAACTTTGGCTAGCTTGGTTATCTCCAAGCTCTGCATCATAAAATTCTAAGCCGACACTGCCACCCAAGATGAATTCAAAAAAGCTAGACGGCTTGTAAACGTACCCTAAACCGATGGACTCCTGTACTTTTCGATTTATTCCCTTTACCTTATCAACTCGCCCGTTTAACGAATTCTGCAAAAACCAATTTTCTTTTAGCGCGCGTCGATACACAAACTGAGCATCGTACTTATTTTTAGTCTTAAAACTATCACCGTTTAGCCGCTCTGTTTCACGATATGTGTAGGATCCGCCAAAACGGTAAAAGTGCGGGCTCTTATCGGGCTTAATTTCTAGCTTCCCTCGAGCATAGGTTTCCGAATATTTTCGATCTCCGCTACTAAAATTCATCCCAAGGCGCAAATTTCCAGACCAGTAATTTGGCGCATTAAATTTTTTAATCTTCATCAAAGATCTCAGTTCTTTATTGGTCACATCTTTGCGAGCAGAAGAATCCAGGTCATTATGCATATTAACATTAGGCTCGACCAAGGCTTGAGGCTTATTTTCGGATTCTGGGGCCTCTTTCTGGATAGAACTAATCTGATCACGAGAGATCCGGACTTCGCCCAGCAGAGCAGAACGAAGAACTAAATTTTCTTTGTTCGAAATAGGAAGCACTTCCCCAATTAGCCTCTCTCCGCTGTCTAAGAGTATAACAGAGATAGTCGCATGCAGCGGCCACAGGAACATACTATAAAGGACAATTAAGCAAATAAGTAAAGCTCTCATACAGCTGTTTCGGTGAAGCGTTGTTCACGGATGACGGTGATCTCAACTGTTCCAGGATAGTTCATCTGCTCCTCAATCCTCTTACGAATGATGCGTGCTAGCTCGCGGGCCTCTTGGTCATTGATAACTTCAGGCTCGACGATCACACGCAACCCGCGACCTGCTTGCACCGCATAGGCCTCACTCACTCCGGGCAAGGCAGTAGCTATTTCTTCAATACTGCGCACACGCTGAATAAATCCATCGATCGAAGATGCGCGCGCGCCAGGCCTGACTGCGGAAAGTGCATCAGCGGCCATAACTAAACCTGCATAGGCGCTCTTTGCAGGGACTTCCTGATGGTGCGCGGCAGTCGCGTTAACCACACGGGCATCCTCTCCATGTTGCCTAATAATCTCCGCTCCCACCGCCGCGTGGCTGCCCTCGTACTCCTCTGCCACAGCCTTGCCGATGTCGTGGAATAAACCTGCTCGCTTAGCTATAATGGGATCTAGGCCTATTTCGGAAGCAATAAGCGCACATAAATTGGCCACCTCGACACAATGTGATAGTGTATTTTGATTATTAGAGAGCCGGTAATGGAGTTTGCCAAGTAGAGCGACAACTTCAGGGTGCACATCTTGCAGTCGTAGCTTACGCAAAGCTTCTTCACCCAATCTGACGACATTGGCTTGCATCTCACCTTCAGCCTTATCCACCTGCTCTTCAATACTAGAGGGATGAATACGGCCATCTCGCAGCAAAGCCTCCAAGGCGAAGCGTGCGATTTCACGACGGACGGGATCAAAACAAGAAATAAGCACAGAATCCGGCGCCTCATCAATCATGAGTGTGGTCCCTGTCGCGTGCTCGAAACTCCGAATATTGCGTCCATCTCGGCCAATGATTCGCCCCTTCATCTCCTCGCTCGGTAAATTAACTACTGTAGCGGTAGCATCATTCATAGGCTGACTGGTGATACGCTGCATCGCAGCGAGCAGTACGCGCTTGG
>CACKVQ010000032.1 GCA_902603705.1 Puniceicoccaceae bacterium | reverse complement strand
AGACCTTTTCCTTCAATCTCAAGTAGCTGAGCTAGAGCCTGAGATACAGGAAGATGTCCGTTATGTACTTGGGCAGAGTGGAAAACGATTACGTGCTATGCTAGTTGCATATAGTGGATGGGAAGGACCGTTTGCAGATCGCAAGAACGCGTTAGTAAAGCTAGGCTCTATTATCGAGCTAGTACACCTCGCTACTCTCGTGCACGACGACATTCTAGATGATGCTGACACTCGCCGTCGACAAGAGACGGCTAGTAAAAAGTTTGGCCCAGGGGCGGCAGTTTTGATAGGCGACGTATTATTTTCGCACGCGCTTAAGCTAGCGGCGGAATTTGACACGAACGAAGTTTGTGGTTCTATCGCGCGCGCTACTTCTCGGGTATGTACAGGAGAAATAGCTCAATCTTATCGGCGCGGTAATTTAAATTATAGTCGCGACTTTTACTTCCGTGTCATTCGACTTAAGACTGCTGAGCTCTTTGAGGTGGCTAGTCGACTTGGCTCGAAAGAAGCTGGATATTCTGAAGCCTTTAGTGAAGCAGCCGGGCTTTTTGGCCGTCATATTGGTATAGGGTATCAAATTTTTGATGACTTAGTCGACTTATATGCAGACGAGTCAGTTATTGGAAAAACTCTAGGAACTGATCTTAAAAAGGGTAAATACACTTTGCCAGTACTAATACTGTTCGAGAAACTACCTGATTGTGAGTGTGCAGAGTTCCTTGCTCGCCTTAAAATAGGCGACTCCTCTGTAGTTACCGAAATTCGCTCTCGCTTAGAAGCGTATCAGATTTTCGATGAAGTAGTGGCCTGCTTTGAGGCTGAACTCACTAAAGCAACCGACACACTAATTCCTTTTGCAGATCTCCCACCGGTGCCTCTGATGCAAAATATCGCACAGCTTGTTCGTTCTCAGCTACGGACAATTGCTTAGACGAGCGCTCCTAATATTAATATCAGAGATAGGAGTTATATTTTGCATTGTTTCGAGTTAATTTATGCTTTTTAGCCTTTCCTAAGAACATACTAAGGGTGAATTTATCTTTATAGTACTTAATAGAATTTTAGAGTAAGAAATTTATAGCGTTAATTGCCTTATTAATACGTATTTCCTCTTCGCCTACCAACTCTGTATAGGGCAGACTTAGGCGCTCAAGTTGTTCTTTAAACTGGTTGTGAATATCGATTCGATCTGCAGGACCTTCACGCTGACCTGGGTCTGCTTTCCATTGTACCCCTTCTGGTGAACAAAGTAGGTAGAGAGTATAATCTCTACCCATAAAAGCTTTTTTTACCCAATCGATCTCTTCACTAAAGTAGTACTTCGCATAAATGATAGATGATAGTAAATTTGTATCGTGTATCAAAAATCGGCGAGCTCTTAGTAACATCGCATCTTCTTCTTTAATTTGTCCTTTGGCAATCTGTTCCAAATCTTCGTGCTTTAGTTCACGTTTAATGTGATCCACATATTTACGAACATACTCAGCTGTCCATGGTTCACTATAATATCCTGATAGCGCTTTGGTAAGCGTACTCTTTCCAGTACATTCAGCGCCTGTAACAACGAAACGTTTCATAAATTTTAGTTTACAGGTCAGTGGAGTAGGGTTCGCCATTGTCGCCATCCGTTGACCGCTAGAGCAGTAAAAGTACTAAAGAGAATCACTGTTGGCCATAAAGAGCCTAAAGCGAAAATAGTAAGATACACGAGATCACTAATCATCCAGAATACCCATGTCTCAATCTGTTTTCGACCAAGCATCCATTGCGCAGTAAAGCCACAAGAAGTTGCAAAAGCGTCAAGATATGGGTAGTTAGCGCCTCCGTATTTGGCAATTAGCCCACCGAAAATAAATGTGGCTGTAGCAATAAAAATTGTGGTTAGAAGCAACTGCCAAGTTGAGGCGCGAGAAATGCGTAGCTGTTGCTTACTGCCAGATTGATTTGTCCATTTTGCCCATCCGTAAAAAGAGAGGCCAATAAAAGCAGCATTCATTAACATTAGAGCAGGAAGCTCAAAAGTGTAGCTGATATAAACGTAGCAAGCGTAGCAGCTTACAAAGCAGGGCCACGCCCAGACTCGTTCTTTTATGCTTAGCCAAATGCCAAGAATTCCGGTCGTCATTCCGATCCATTCGACTAGCGAAGTGGCCATGATTTGCTGGATAAAAATGTTCAAACTTTTTAGTCAGCGTCGTACACTCTGACTTGTTTCCATTTCTCCTTATTGTTTGAGATGAAGGCTTGATGGATTGGGTCTTGTTGGTAGGCATCGTGAGCGAGTACGTCTTTGAAAGTGACACTCAGGCAAAAGTCATAGTCTGAGACTAGGACTGGGCGCTCGGGCACAGATGCTGGGCTGCCGATGTGTACGCCTTCAGCGTGACCGATCTTTTTGAGGCTTTCTAGCCCTAACCTAAAGTCTGCTACTTGTTCTGTATTGAGGTCTTCACGAAGCCAAAAGAAAACGTTGTGAATAAGCATAATGGGCAGCGTAACTAGAGGATATCTTCGATGATCTTACGTAATTCGCGGTGATCTCGGGCTACAGGAAGTTCAGGGCGCTCGATCGTTAAGCGCTCGGGTGGGCAGTAAAGGGCTCGCTCGTCGGCGACGTCGATCATGCTGAGATCGTTATAAGAATCTCCTGCGGCGAATGTAGTAAAGTTAAGCGCTTTAAAAGCTTCAACTGCCTTGCGCTTATGATCTGCCAGGCGAAGAGAGTAATCAGAAATGCGACCAGTCTCATCAACAACAAGATCGTGACAAAATAGGGTCGGATGGCCGAGTCTTGCCATAAGTGGGCCTACGAATTGCCGAAAAGTGTCGGAAAGAATAACTAGGCGTGTCTGTGAGCGCACCCAGTCGACGAATTCTTGGGCTCCAGGCAGTGGTTCAAGCGAGCAGATTACATCCTCTATGTCAGCCAGCTTGAATCCCTCCTTACCAAGGATATCTAAGCGGTATTGCATGAGTACATTATAATCTGGCTCATCACGCGTCGTGCGCTTAAGCGCTTCAATTCCAGTCTTCTGCGCAAAAGCGATCCAAATTTCTGGGATTAATACTCCTTCTAAGTCCAGACAAACTATATTCATATTATTAAAGACCGCTAGAATCTTGTATAGAGTCAATCCCGTAGTAATGTAGTACACTCTTGCCTGTCGGCGACGGCTTCTCCAATTTAGTTATTTTTCGTGGACGAGTTCTCATTTTATAGCTCAATTTGCGAAAGATTTATCATTTTATAAAAATAATGGTCTCATGATCACTTCCATTCTTAAGAAATTCTCCGGCCGTCACTACAGCAAGTACCTCAAAAAGTGTCAGCCTATAATTGAGCGTATTAATACTATCGAGCAAGAGTATCATTCACTTAGCGACGAGCAACTTAGGGCTAAAACGGCTGAATTCATGAAGCGTAATCAAGAAGATGGCGAGGAGCTCAACGATCTTCTCCCTGAAGCATTCGCTGCGGTAAAAAACGCCGCCCGCCGTATGTGTGGTAAAAGCTACGATGTCTGCGATCATGAGTTGCCTTGGGAAATGGTGCACTACGATGTCCAGTTTATCGGTGGCATCACTCTGCATGAAAAGCGCATTGCCGAAATGGCTACTGGGGAGGGAAAGACGCTCGTTTCGACTTGTCCGCTCTACCTGAATGCACTTACAGGCCGTAACTGCCAGCTTGTCACCGTTAACGACTATCTCGCTCGACGAGACTCTGAGTGGATGGGCCACCTCTTTCGTTTTCTTGGACTTACGGTAGGATGTATTCAAAATAGTATGGATCCGCAAAAACGTCGGGAGATGTACAACTGTAATATCACCTATGGTACTGCCTCCGAATTTGGCTTCGACTATCTTCGAGATAACGGCATGACGAGCCGCAAGGAAGACCAAGTTCAGCGCGATCACTACTTTTGTATAATCGACGAAGTGGACTCGATATTGGTCGATGAGGCCCGCACCCCACTTATTATTTCAGGTCCTATGCAGGATGATAACCCGCTACCTTTTCATGAAGTTAAGCCAATTATACAAAAGCTCTTTTCTAAACAGCAGGCTTTTTGTAATCGGCTAGTTCTTAACTCTAAGAAGGTACTTGAAGACGAAAGCTCTACCCAAGAGGCTGTAGACGAAGCCGTTTCAGGCCTCTACCAGGTTAAGCTTGGCATGCCTAAAAATAAGCAGTTCCACCGCTTGAATGAGGTTCCATCAATTCGAAGGGCAGTTGATAAATTCGACCTCGAGATGGCCGGTGATTTTAACAAAGAGCGGCGCTATGCTCTGAAGGAGGAACTTTTTTATGTTATAGATGAGAAGCAGCAACAAGCTGATCTCACAGAGAAGGGCCGCACTTTAATGAGTCCCACGGATCCCGACGCTTTCATGATCCCTGACTTACCAACACAGTTTATAGAGATCGACAAGCAAGAAGGGCTCTCCACTGAAGAGAAACAAAAGGCTAAACTCGAAGCGGAAAAGCTTTCTCAGAGTACTAGTGAGCGTATTCACTGTATAAGCCAGTTACTGAAAGCTTACAGTCTTTACGAGCGCGACAAGGAATACGTATTACAAAATGGTAAGGTAAACATTGTCGACCAGAATACCGGACGAGTAATGCCTGGTCGTCGCTGGTCGGACGGCTTACACCAAGCGGTTGAGGCTAAGGAGAATTGCACGATTGAGAAGGAGACAAAGACTTATGCTAGCGTGACAATTCAGAACTACTTTCGTATGTATGATAAGCTCTCAGGTATGACTGGTACCGCAGAAACCGAGGCCTCTGAATTTAACGAAATCTACGGCCTCTCCGTAATGGTCATCCCAACACACCAACCGAACGTTCGTGTTGACAGGAATGATGTAGTCTTTAAGACCCGTCGAGAGAAGTTTAACGCGGTAGTAGCACAGATCGAACAAGCTAATAAGACAGGTCAGCCTGTACTCGTTGGAACCGCCTCTGTTGAGGCATCTGAATTACTCTCTCGTTTGCTTAAGCGTAGCAACATCGTACACAGCGTCTTGAACGCAAAATTCCACGCACAGGAAGCAGAGATTGTAGCTCGTGCTGGCCAAAAATGTGCCGTTACTATAGCCACCAATATGGCGGGTCGTGGAACTGATATTAAGCTAGGAGAGGGCGTGGCTGATCTCGGTGGTCTCTTTGTTATCGGCACAGAGCGCCATGAGTCGCGCCGTATTGATCGTCAGCTCCGTGGGCGCTGCGCTCGTCAGGGTGATCCAGGACTCTCCAAGTTTTTCGTTTCTCTGGAAGATGATCTAATGCGCCTATTTGCCAGTGCGGGCCCTATTTCAAGAATCCTAGAAAAATCAATGGTTGAGGGAGAAGAACTCGAACACCCAACACTTAATTGGTCGATCGAAAACGCACAGAAAAAAGTAGAACAGCAGAACTTTTCCATCCGTAAACGACTCCTTCAATTTGACGATGTACTTAACACTCAACGTGAGGTGATCTACGGGTTGCGTAACGATGCTATTCATTCGGAAGAGCCTCGTCAGATCGTTTTTGAAATGATTGAAGAAGAACTTGAGGACCGTCTAGATGCTGTCGAGGCCGAGAAGGGCACTGATAGCGATAGCCTAGAACGGTTCCTTGGCTGGCTAAATACTTACTTCCCCGTTTCGCTTAAATATGAAGAGATCGAGGCTCTTGAGGCGGATGCACTGCAAGAGTACATTTTGGGCAAAATTAATGAGGCTTATGATAAGAGAGAAGAGTTCGAAGAAAAAGAAGCTCTCGTAGGATTAGAGCGTTATCTTATCATTCGCTCGCTTGATCGACGTTGGCAGGATCACTTAACTGAGATGGAAGAGCTCCGCCGTAGTGTCAACTTACGTAGCTACGGGCAGAAAGATCCGCTTAACGAATATAAGAGCGAAGCCTACGTCTTCTTTCAGGAGCTAATGGCTAGTGTCCGTAGCGAGATTTGTAATTCTGTTTTTCGTAGCGCGACCAGCGCTGAAGCATTTAATAATATGCTCTCTCGAATGTCCAAGGTCGCTCAAGTAGCCGGACCAGGTATAGGTAATGATCAGAGTGTAGGCGCACTTGGCGCCGCTGCTTCTTCTGCGCCAACTCCTGCGAATAATAAGCCAGTCGATTTACCTAAGATCGAGCCTATACGACGTGAATTGCCTAAGATTGGCCGTAACGATACTGTGACTATCCGAAAAGGCCCTGAAGAAAAGACACTTAAATTTAAAAAAGCACAGCCGTTGATAGAGAATGAGGGCTGGATCCTTGTTCAGAACTAAAGGCTGTCTACGATTGCATCGGCTAGCCCGTAAGCAATAGCTTCGTCGGCGGTCATGTAGAAGTCACGATCTGTGTCCTTTTTTACCTTTTCAAGTGATTGTCCAGATGACTCAGCTAATATGGCGTTGAGTTCATCTCGTAGGCGCTCCATTTCCTGAGCTTGAATATGAATATCTACGGCAGCAGCGATCATCTGCCCTGAAATAAGAGGCTGGTGAATGAGTACTCGTGAGTGTGGATACAGTAAGCGGTTACCCTTATCTGCCCCGCAAAGAAGGATCGATCCCATACTAGCAGCCATACCAGTGACTATTACTTTTATAGGCGAGCTGATGAGCTTCATTGTGTCATAAACTGCCATGCCTGCAGTGATCGACCCACCAGGGGTATTGATGTAGAAGGTTATCTCTTTGCCAGGGTCACTTGACTCCAAATAGAGAAGTTTCTCTGTCACGTCACGGGCTGATTTGTCTGAGACTTCACCCCACAAGAAGACTTTCCGCTCTTTTAGGAAGCTGTTGTCAATCTTGATTGGTTTTTCTTGTTCTTCTTTAGTGCTGTCTTTTTCTGCCATCTGGAATATTTACGTTATAAGGATTATCAGAGCAGAGCTCAGATTTGTTTCAAGTCGAGATTCGAATAATATTTTTTAGTAGAATGATATACCCGTGTTATTTGCAGCCTTCGATTTTTTCAACGCGGCGTTGGTGACGCCCACCTTCGAATTCTGCGTTGAGCCATATGTCGACAATCTTAAGTGCTAGCGCCTCGGGCACAGGGCGGGCGCCGATCGCAATACAGTTTGCATTATTATGTTCTTTGGTCATACGGGCAGACCATTCATCCCAGCATAGTCCGCAGCGTACCCCTTCAACTTTATTCGCTACAATGGCTTCGCCATTACCAGACCCGCCAAGCATGATGCCATAGTCGGACTGGCCGGATGCTACAGCTTCCGCAGCAGGGCGTATATAATCGGGATAATCACAGGAAGTCTCAGACTGACAACCACAATCGATAACAGTATGACCACGGTCCTCTAAGAATGCAATAATAGGGGCTTTCAAAGGAAAGCCTGCATGGTCCGTACCAATTGAAATTGTCAGTTTTGAAAGATTCATTTTATTATCATTATTATTGATACATTGTAGACTACCAATCCAGCAAGCGTATTGTTGAGAAGCTAAGCGCGTAGCCGTGTGTGCCCACGCACTGATTCGAAGAGAACGATTGAGACAAGAATGAGGACCATCCCCGCAATCCCCACGCTGGAAGGACTCGAGCGACTGAGAATAGCGTATCCAATAAATGGGGCGATAGTACCACGTAGTCCGGTCAGCGCCATGTGTATACTCATATACGAAGATGCCTTTTCATCTGGGGATATTTTAGTTACCCAGAGACTCCAGAATATACGACCTCCACCGAAGGCCATGCCTTGAAAAGCCATAGCTAGTGCTAGGACATAAATATTAGTCGTAAAGAAAAAGCACGCAATACTAGCTAGAAAGAATATATTTAGTAAGTTACGTGTGGTTACAAAGTGTAGACGGTCGAAAAAATGCCCCCACATTTTAGTGCTTAAAATTCGAGCTGTCGAGGGCACGACTAGCATGAGAATAGCAATGCTAGTATTACTCGCGTCGACCCCATGGGCTGGGTCGGCAAGATACTCCACGCGTATAGGAAGGGCTATTAGGTTGCCTAGACCGAGAAGCATCCAGCTGCCTAATAAGAAACCAAATAGACGGTCTTCCCAAATGAGGCGGAAATTCTGCCATGGATTACCCACATGCTCCCGAGATAGGTGTTTACTGGGA
>CACKVQ010000031.1 GCA_902603705.1 Puniceicoccaceae bacterium | reverse complement strand
GAAACAAGGCTAGTGAAGTGCGTCTTAGGAAACACGTCGAGGCGCTTTACAAAAGCTTAATAAACGGCTATTAACTATAAGCGAAATAAATTTTATTACTACTGACCTTATATAATATCTAAAATCAACTAATCATGCTTAATAAAAACATACTAATTTATCCGCTTCTTATTGTATCCATTGTCTCAAACATTTTTGGGACTTATAGCAATTTGGAAGACTATCCAAACATGAGTTATGGTGAGGCATTTATAGAAGTTGGTGGTATTACATATATAGTTAAAAGTCGTAAATATACTTCTGAAGACAAATTTTCTGATGAAGTAGTAAATACTCCTTGGTATGGCGATCAAGATATTGCTTACCAATTTGCTATAGCAGCTGGAGGAGGAATTAGTGGATTTACTAATCCTGCGCCAGGTCAATATGGACCTTTCTTTATTTATGATTTAGACATAAGCAATATGTCATTTGTTAGCCATCATACAGGTCTTGAAAGTAATGGATATGATAATACAAGAGATGTATCCCTTACTAGAAATGTATGGAACCAAAGATATGTCGCGTATGTAGTCGAAATCGACACAGATAGTGACGGCGTAGGTGATAGTGATGATGCATTCCCAAGTGACGCCACAGAAACAGTAGATACGGATAGTGACGGTACTGGTAATAATGCGGACACTGATGATGATGGTGATGGGCTGAGTGACTCAGATGAAGCTACAATTGGGACAAATCCTCTTCTTGCTGACACAGATGGTGATGGGCTAAGTGACTCGGATGAAGCTACAATTGGGACAAATCCTCTTCTTGCTGACACAGATAGTGATGGAGTCGGAGACAATGCCGACTCATTCCCATCTGATCCAACCGAGACTACCGATACAGATGGTGACGGCGTTGGCGATAATTCGGATTTAATGCCGCTGGTGGATGACTCAACTCTTCAATCATTTCTAACAGAAAATGGTTATGTAAAGATGTCTGATATTTCAGATTTGAGAGCGGGTTCTGTTATGATTGAAGTTATAGACGGAACTGCGACTCTGAGTTTGGATATTGAAAAAAGTTCAGATCTTTCAAATTGGACTTTCGATAGAACTGCCACTGTTGACATCCCAATCGAGGATGGGGTCGGTACTCAGTTCTTCCGCTTCAAGATGGCTGATCCTGATACTACTGTTACAGTCACAGTAGGTGAAGATACAATTGCAGGACGACCAATTGGCGTATTCTATTTTAATGGAGCAGAGAAAGCAGTTCTAGAATTTGAGAAGAATACTACATATACTTTTGTCCAGAATGATTCATCTAATGCCACGTACGGGTCTATACATCATCCGTTAATGTTCAGTACAGGTGATGATGGAGAACATAATGCTAACGGACACTATATGTCAGGAGTGGTCTATAAGTTAGATGGTGTTACTAAAACTATGGCAGAGTATGTCAGTGGATTTGTAGCTGCTAGTGATAGAAGAATAGAGTGGACAGTACCTAGTGACGCTCCTTCTACACTGCACTACTGGTGTCATTTCCACACAGGTCAAGGTGCAGCGATGACTGTGACTGACTAAGTAATAAGCGAGGGATGCCTGAGTAATTTTTCTACGACTGTTGCCGATGTATACACACATCATCAAGAGACCAGCCAAGCGAACCCCTCCCCCTACTCTAAATTCCTCCAAATTCCTACGAACTTCCTGACTTAATATGAGCTTTTATGACCTCTTTTATTGTAAGGTAGAAAAACAGCGCATTTATAATGTATTGTAGTAGATACACTTACAGATTACTTTATTTTTCAGGGTGCGATTTCGACTCCCGCCACCTCCACCATTTTCCCTTATGTAAATAGGGATATTTCCAAATTATTGCCCGATTATTGCCCACATTTTGATGGGCGTATATAATACCGTAGTAGTTTCTAGTTGATGATAGAGTAAATATTTCCTTACTTGCTCGTATGATATTTAGGAACCTACTTTTATTGCCCTTGCTTATAGCATCCTTACAGGCTGCTTCTGTAGATGACCTTACATTTAGCCTGATCAATGGCGGCACTGAGTACAGCGTATCGGATTGCCTAGAGACTGCTAGCGGATCTTTAGATATTCCCAGTATCCACAATGGCTTACCCGTGACCTCGATTGGCGATGAGGCATTCCAATATTGTTCAAACCTTATAAGCGTATCGATACCCGAAACCGTGATCTCGACTGGAGATCGCATATTCTCTGGCTGCTCTGATCTGACCAGTATTACGATACCAGATAGTGTGACCTCCATTGGACGGGGCGCATTTGCAAACTGCACTGCACTAACTAGCATTACGATTGGAGACAACTTGACTTCGATAGGTATGTTTGCTTTCCATAATACAGGAATTTCTTTTCAGTATAGCCCCCCTGATTACATATACTACCTGATTAGTAATTCGGGAAATACAGCGTATTTAATTGATGCATCTGACGCAGGGATCAGCTCTACCCAGAACATAATTGTACCTAGTACTTTTCTTGGTGCATCTGTAACCTTGATTGGAGACAGGGCATTCTATAACAACCAGTTCGACCTAAACAGTATTACGATTCCCGAAAGCGTGACCTCGATTGGGGATGAAGCATTCGCTCGCAATCAAATTTTGAACAGTATTACGATTCCTGATAGCGTGACTTCGATTGGGTCCAGTATTTTAGAAGGTTCTCCAGCTTCCATCACTTTTTCTAAGCCATTATTAGAGGCTGCAGTAGCTGAAAGAGATGCACGCCTGACAATGGACGAAGTAAGGGATGCCCGAGTCGGCTCTACAATGATTGAGGTATCCGATGGTAAGGCCGATATTACAATGACATTAGAGGAGACTTCCGATTTAAGCAACTGGTCAAGTGGCGCAACCTCCAACAAAACCATTCAGGTCGATGCACCATCAGGCACTCGTTTCTACCGCTTTAAGATGACGGAGTAATTTTTCTAGGCACTTGATGTATATACACAGCATCAAGACGGCAGTCAAGCGAACCCCCGCCCTAGCATCCCTTAAGATACCCCGTCCTTGCACAAGGATTATGACATAGGAGTCCCTACAAGCCCTTTGTGTTTCTTTTTAAGGGGAGAGTAAAGGGGGACGGTTTGGGTGGCGTAGTTAGAATTTTAATCAATAGAGAGCCTCAGGAACTGCTTATCAGTATTTTCAGTAGTAATGGTCGCATTGATAACCTCCTCGTTTATCCAAGTATTTAAGTCATCAGAGGATTGTATGGTATACTCTAAATTAAATGTACCGTCCTTATTAACTTCTACGTAAGGCTCGGAGACCTTGAGTGTCTTTATAGCTGTAGAGTCAAAGCCAGCGGGACCTCGCGGACCTGTGCCTCCTGTATCACCTTTATCACCCTTGTCTCCTGTATCACCTTTATCACCCTTGTCTCCTGTATCACCTTTATCACCTTTCGGGCCGCGTTCGTTACCATAAAATGGAGTATTTAATTGGTAAACATCAACTCTGTTGCCTTCTCGCACGTAAAAATAACCATTTCGATGTAAATTTGATGTGGGAGTGCTATTTGATGGATAGGAATTACCAGTAAATGTTTGAACATTGCCGCTCGAGTCGTGCAGCTCCAGATCAAGACCATAATTGTTTGATGAGGGTATCATCAACTGATTTGAATCAAGTTCATACACAGAATAACCAGAGAAATTCTCAAAGTTTTGAACTATAACTCCATTATTATTGTACCAATGAAGAACAGTATTATTAGTCGCTATATTATAATTTCTAATAGCAATAGCACCATCAGAACCAAAAAACACATCAGTTGAACCAGCAGGAACTTGAACAGAATAAACAAGTGTAGCAGATGCTAATGCAGTTAAATTTAGCGAAAATATTAATGGTAATATTAAAAAATAGTAAAATCTCATACTATTCTTTAGTAAGAATTCATAAAACTTCCAAGAAATTAAGGAATTATTTTATAAGGCACTTATGTATATACACATCAGCAAGAGACCAGCCAAGCGAACCCCCGCCCCAGCATCCCTCAAGATACCCCGTCCTTGCACAAGGATTCTGACCTAGGAGTCCCTACAAGCCCTTTGCGTTTCTATTTAAGGAGAGAGTAAAGGGGTATGGGTTGGTGAGCATAGGGAGGTGAATAAGGCTAATTCTTTGTTTCTAGTTGATAGTAATGTAAATATTTCCTTATCTGAGGGTATGAAATTTAAAAGCCTACTCATACTACCGTTGCTTGTAGTTTCTTTAAAGGCTGCGACTGTGGATGATCTTACTTTTTTGCTAAATGAAGCAGGTACCGAGTACAGCATAACTGAATGTAATGAATATGCGTCAGGTGATTTGGAAATACCGAGTACTTATCAAGGTTTTCCTGTGACCACAGTCGCAGATGAGGCTTTCAAAGACTGTACTAGCTTAACAAGCATAATAATTCCTGATAGTATAATAACTTTAGGCGAAGAGTCATTTTATAATACTGGTATCACCAGCATCGAAGTTCCTAATAGTGTGATTTCAATTGGTTTATTTGCATTTCAAAATTGTAGAAGTTTAACCACTGTCACACTACCAGATAGTTTAACTAGAATAGAGGCTGAGACTTTTTTTTTAACCGGAGTAACTAGTATCAATATACCAAGTAATCTAGAATATATTGGTGGCTCCGCCATTCTAACTCCTTTTGAAATTCCTGACAGCGTGACTTACTATGGGGCTGGTAACGGTGGTGGCTTTGGTCTTTTTGGTGATCCTACTGTAAATTTTTCAAATGGACTTGGATATCGACTCAGTAGCTCTGGCGAAAAGGCCTACATTGTGGAACTTGGTGGGACTGACAGTCCCACAATAAGTGAAAATATCGTTATTCCGCAAAAAATAGGCGGTGCTGACGTCCAATCCGTAACTTTTACTGGCTGGCTCTTTTTTGATGGATTAGGCGATGTTCCAAATATCACGAGCATAACAGTTTCCGAAGGAATTGTTTCAATTACAGACGGTGCTTTTTGGGGATTAGAAGACCTAGTGAATGTGTATCTACCTGATAGCCTCACTACCATCGGTTGGAGTGCTTTTAGGAACTGCACCAGCCTATCAAGTATCACAATCCCAAAAAATGTAAGTACCATTGAGGGAGTTCCATTTGTTGGTACTAGTAGTCTGAATGAAATAATTGTGGATCCTGACAATGCCCACTATTCTTCAGTTGATAATTCGTTGTACGATAAATCACTACAAACACTTGTTAAATGTAGGGCAGATGCTATTGAATTTACAGTCCCCAACACAGTAAAAACTATAGATAATGCCGCTTTTGAAGGACTCTCTAATCTAACCAGTGTGATCATTCCAAATAGTGTTACTTCGATAAGAGGAGGTGCTTTTGGAAACTGCCCCAGTCTTAATAGTATTACTATTCCAGGTAGTGTAACTTCTATTGAGGAAGATACTTTTCGAAACTGCACTGGTCTAACCAGTTTTACTATTCCAGACAGTGTGACATCGATCAAGGAGTATGCTTTTGAAAACTGCACTGGTTTAACCAGCATTATCATCCCGGACAGTGTGACATCGATTGAAAAGAACGCATTTAACGGCTGTAATAATCTCACAAGCATAACAATAGGTGCAGGTCTGAATTCTCTGGAAGGGTTTACTTCCGAATACGATCTTTTAGGTCCTCTAGATCCAGAATCTCTGGGAAATTTACCCGACATCAACGTATCTAGCGAAAATCCATATATCACTGTAATAGATGGCGTCGTCTTTAACAAGGCGAAGGACACCTTGTTGGATTTTCTAGTGAGAAATACAGATGGAAGCTATACCATTCCAGACAGTGTGACGACAATCGGAGAGAATGCATTCTATGAATGCATTGTCCTTACAAGCATAACCATTCCTGATGGGGTGACCTCGATAGGAGATGGTGCTTTCTATGGATGCTATGGTCTAACGGGCATAACCATCCCCGACGGGGTGACCTCGATTGGAAGTAATGCATTCGATAACTGCTACAACCTAAGTAGCATAATTTTTAATGGCACTGCCCCAGCTGTTGGAACTGATTCTTTTTCTAACACTTTTAATCTAAAAGCCTTCGTCCTTAATGATTACCTCTCCTCTTTCGGGGATATAGGTAATCTTTGGGAAGGGTTAGAATTAGGCGTAAGTTTATCCTTTTCACAAAATAGCGACAATACCTACAGTCTTACTGACTGCAATGATGCAATTACCGGTCACCTAGTCATTCCCAGTACTTATCAAGGTTCGCCTGTTACAAGTATCGGCAATAATGCTTTTGAAAACTGCATAGGTATAACAAGTACTACCATTCCAGATAGCGTTACATCTATTGGAAGTAATGCTTTCAGTGGTTGCACTAGCCTCACAAGGATAACCATCCCAGATAGCGTAACATCTATTGGAAGTTATGCGTTCAGTGCTTGCTACGGCCTAACAAGCGTTTTTATTCCTGATAGTGTTGTTACTATCGGCAATCTTGCTTTTAATTATTGCTACCAAATGCAAGTACTAAGAATTGGCAGTGGATTGCAATCAAGTTTATCAAGTATACTCATTAACATCGGAGAAAATACTAGAATAATTTATAACGGCCAATTGAACAACTTACCTAGTGGTAATAGTTATTATACATTTGCCGTATCAACTAGCAATTCAACTACTATTTCTGGTCAACGCCTTAGAGATCTATTTAGTGAAATCTACATTGTTAATGACTCCAGTATTTCGATTCCTAATGATAGATTTAGGAGCTATAGTAATCTCAAAAGTATAACCATTCCAGACAGTGTGACCTCAATTGGAAGCTATGCTTTTGATAGCTGCTCTAGCCTAACCAGTATTACGATCCCTGATAGGGTTACATCGATTGCTAATAGCGCATTCTCCAACTGCACTAGTCTTGCAAACTCTACTCTTAATAGTGCTAGCATTAACTTAAGAGACGTAGGATCTGAATTTCAACAATCCGTACGCCAAATTAATATTCCAGAAGGCACAACTTCTATCAGTGATTACGCTTTCTACAACTGTAGCAATGTTTCCAATATCACCATTCCAGATAGTGTGACCACTATTGGGCAATATGCTTTCGATAGCTGCACTAGTCTCTCCAGCATTACCATTCCAAGCAGTGTGACCACTATTGGGCTAAATGCTTTCGCTGGCTGTTCTGGTCTTCAAACTGTGTCCCTAAACGAAGGCCTAGTTTCAATTAAAGCAAATGCCTTTTTCAACTGTAATCAGCTAGAAACAATTTCTATTCCATCTTCAGTTAGAGACGTTGGTACAGATGCTTTCGACAACAGCGAAGAATTAAGAGAGATTATTTTTGAAGGTCCCCCACCTGCCTTTTCTGTCACCAATCTGCAAAGCTATAATATAACTCCAACAATGTACTACAAGGTAAGCCCCCAATCTTGGATGGTTTATCAATCATCCTACGGACTTCCTCTTGTATACCTTGGACCTCCAATTATTCAGGTACAGCCGCAGGACGCAATTGCATCGATTGGAGACTCGGTAATAATTTCGGTCGAGGCTACGGATGTTAGAGAGACCACACTATCCTACCAATGGTTGTGCAACGGCATTGAATTGGATGGGGAAACAGCAGCTACTTTGTCTATAGATTCAATAACTGAATACGATGTTGGTAATTATCAAGTAAATGTGAGTAATGCAGAAGGCACTATAGTTACTGAGGGTGCTTCAATAACTATAGCCAATACAAATACTTCGAATGGTTTGTACACCCAAGAACAATACGACGCCGCGTTAACTTCTGGCTTTAATCTTGGTGTACAATCAGCTGGTGGATCAACAGACAATGGTAATTCAGATGGTGGTAGTGACTCACCAGGAACACCAGCGGCTACATCGGCGGTACTTGATGTTTATTATAGTACAGACTTATCATCTTGGAATCTAATGGAATCCATCGAAGTAGAAAATCCGCCAGAAGGGCAGATGTTTATGAAAACTGAACTGACTCCTCCGAGCGAATAATTTGGAGTAATTTTTTATAAGGCACTTGATGTATATACACACCATCAAGAGACCAGCCAAGCGAACCCCCCCGTCCTACTCTAAATTCCTCGAAATTCCTACGAACTTCCTGACCTAATATGAGCTTTTATGACCTCTTTTATTGTAAGGTAGAAAAGTAGTATATTTATAATATACTGTAGCAGATATACTTACGGATCTTCTTATTTTTCAGGGTGCGATTTCGACTCCCGCCACCTCCACCATTTTTTATCCTTAAAGTGCAGAAATACAGAGAAGGTAGTTAAGGCCACATACTCAAAAATTAGCCAAAAAAGCTGTAACCAATACTTATAAAGTATAAAAAAAAAGCCGCCTATAAGGGCGGCGTAATTAAATTAGTGGATAGTAGTGTAACTAGAATCTACGGCGACGAATTAAAG
>CACKVQ010000030.1 GCA_902603705.1 Puniceicoccaceae bacterium | reverse complement strand
ATCGTTGAGAGTGTTACCATCGATTGGATAGCTTGCAAGAGTTCCACCAAATGCGGATTGAATCAAAATATAATTACTATGATCAGCTGCCTTAAAATACCATTGGTAGGTGTAATCTGTTGGGTAGCCATCCGTCGGGGTCGCATCTATTGTAACACTTTCGCCGCTATTGGACTCGTAGAAAGTGTCGAGAGAGAGGATGGGTGCGAGGGGTTCTCGTAGAGAAGTAACAACATCTACCTCAAATATTCGAGGTGCAGCGCCTACAAGACGACTATTGGAGCTTCCAAATTTCATTCGAAACTCGGAGCCTTTAAAATCTAAGAAATCAACAGCAAAAATCACACAATGCTTTGCTGCTGTATCGTAAAAAGGAATTTGCCCACTATCATTAAAACTAACATTAGCTCTCTCGATCCACTGCCCGTTTGAGTTTTTAGAATAAAGCTGAAAAGAATTTGTAGATCGATCTCCACCAGTGTGAATATATAAACCCTTAATAGTTCTTTCTTCCGGAATATTAAATATGAAATCAGAATTGGTACTAATTATTGCTGCATCTTTACCATAACCAATTACTCTCTCTGCTGGAGGATCATAGGCAACATTTGATTGCGAAACATTCGCTCCGTTAGAGATATCCCAGGCATCATCTGAACTAATGCTATTCAACGAATTGAATGGATGCTCTATTCCATAAGAAAAGTCTGCAGGTATATACGTGTAGCTTTCTTCGTTTCCTGAAAAATCGAAATGCTCCAGGGGCGATAGACCACGAGAAACCTCGAAACCATCTTTAAGAAAATCTCCGTCAGTATCGGCATTATTGGGATCCGTCCCAGTATCTGTCTCGGATATGTAAACACCAGTGTTAGTCTCAACGGAATCGCTCAGACCATCACCGTCAAAATCATTTGATACAGTCTCTAACAAGTATGGCCTGTAATAATTTTGATTAGAAGGACCTTCACTATCATAACCGCTTGGAGAATCATTCCAGCTGTATAAAGTTCTGTTTACATTTGAAGCAAATATATGTCCGTAATCTTCTCTCGTATACCAGCCTTCCGGTGCAGGATTATACCAATTTTCAGCGGTAATTAAATCTCCTGTTATCCATTTCCACTCACCCTCGACTTCTTCGTCAGTAAGACCAATCCACAGGTGAGGCCAAGTGCCAAGACTGCCAAGATAGCTATTTGCCGCATCTATCTTGGCCTGCGTATCAAGAACAGCTAAACGTCCGCCACGTGCCTCCGCATCAGCTTTAGCCTCGTGCCAAGTAAAGGAGCCTTCGATAATTTGATATTGTCGAGCAGTTCCACTTAATATTTGAGAGGTCCTGCCCTGAAACGTTGGCGTACTAAAACCAGTGACATCGTCGTAATAGTAAATTGTTACTGAATCACTCTCAGAAAATACATTTCCATACTCATCTGTTCCAAAGGTTGGAGCATCCCCTTCAAATATAACACTGCTCAAGCCAGAACAGCGTGCGAATGCTCGACCCTCAATTGATGTCACACTATCGGGAATCGTGACACTGGTCAGGCTAGTGCAAGCGTAGAATGCAACTCTTCCAATCGAGGTCACACTCTCGGGGATCGTAATACTGCTCAGGCTAGTGCAACTATCGAATGCACCTGTCCCGATTGAGGTCATACTATCGGGGATAGTAACATCAGTTAGGCTACTGCAGTCACGAAAGGCAAATACCCCAAATGTGGTAATACTATTAGGAATCGTTATACTCGTCAGACTTGAACATTTATCGAATGCATACGCCCCAATCGATGTCACGCTGTCGGGGATTGTAACACTGGTTAGGCCAGTGCAACCTTCGAATGTATTACTCGCAATCGAGGTTACGCTATCTGGAATGGTGATGCTGGTTAAGCCACTGCAATTATAGAAAGCCCAATGCCCAATCGAGGTCACGCTGTCTGGAATGGTGATGCTGGTAAGGCTAGTGCATTTGGAGAATGCACTACCCCCAATCGAGGTCACGTTATCTGGAATGGTGATGCTGGTAAGGCTAGTGCAGTTATAGAATGCTTTTCCTCCAATCAAGGTTACAGATGCACCAAGTAAAGTATTAGGCACAATTACGTTTCCAGAAGAAGACGAACCATCAATTAAATACGCTGTATTTCCAGAAGTACTAATCAGGTATTTTATGGAATTAGTGTCTTCCTCAAAAGAAAGTCCTGTATTAGAGAATGCATACCCTCCCATTGAGGTCACGCTGTCGGGAATGGTAATGTTAGTTAGGTTAGAGCAGCCATAGAATGCATACTCCCCAATCGAGGTCACGCTGTCTGGGATGGTAATACTGGCTAGGTTGGTGCAGAGACTGAATGCCAAATTCCCAATCGAGGTCACACTGTCTGGAATCGTAATGCTGGTAAGGCTAGAGCAGCTTCGGAATACCCATTCTCCAATCGAGGTCACACTGTCGGGAATCGTAATGCTGGTAAGGCTAGTGCAGCCATAGAATGCCAAATCTCCAATCGAGGTCACGCTATCGGGAATGGTAATGCCAGTTAAGCCACTGCAATTATAGAAAGCCCTATACCCAATCGAGGTCACGGGTAAGCCATTGTAGGAGCTGGGAATGTCTAAGGATCCGCTAGCGGATGTTAGGCAATCCGACACGCTGTATTCAGTGCTGTCACCGTTCAGGGTAAAGGTGAGGTCATCTACAGAAGCAGCCTGCAAGGATGCTATAAGGAATGGTAATAAAAGTAGGTTCCTAAATTTCATTCCAATAGCTAAGGAAATATTTACATTACTATCAACTAGAAACCAATACGGTCCGTATTCATTCCTGCTATCCCCTTATATATAGGGAAAGAATTTATTCTTTCTCTTATATAATATATCAACGGATCGGTGAACAAGTGGAGCTGTGGTAGGACTAAGCAACCTTTCCGTAGTCCCCACAAAAAAGAGCTAAAGGTTCTTCACGGTATTCAACGGGGCCTCCACTGGTACAGTTAAATGGAAGTAAATAGGCTTAGTCGTTTCCCTTCTAATACTTGCTAGTAGGGCTAATTCTTCCTTATATTCTTTACGAAATGCTTCTTTGGGTTTGCCATTTTCGTTACATCTTATTTTAAAACCACGTCTTTTTGTTTCTATCTCATTTATATGAACTTTTATCTCCATTTAGCTAGGTGCATAAGAAATCAAAAATTTATGATTTCTGGTGACCAATCTGGTGACTGAAGATATCGGGCCTGTAGCTCAGCGGTTAGAGCAGGGGACTCATAATCCCTTGGTCGTGGGTTCGAACCCCACCGGGCCCACCATCTATAAAGTTTCGGAGCTTCTTTGGCGTAACTTCTAAAAAGTTTAATCAATTAATTGATTTAGATGTAGTGTTCACCATAGAAGGATAAGGCTTGTCCCAAGCCATACCAATCTGCATTACTCCACCTCGTAGCCAGCAATAACCACTTTTATCTGCACATCATTAGCAACTTTGAGTCTCGTTGCTGCGTTCAATATTAAACCAAATGTGTCTAACTTGATATCAAAATCAGATCGTACGACTAGGAGATCTCGCGTGTCGGTTTTGGAGTTACTTCTTTTTCCAGCAGCACCTTCTGCTAGAGCTATTCTTACGGGTGCGGTAACCTCTTTTGACATTCCCATTAAAGTCAGGACGCCTGTCGCATCTGCATGTATCAATGCGTCTTCTTCTTTATTTACTTTAATGGAGTCAAATTTGAAGTAGATTTCTTTATTCTTGGCCAAATTAAGCCATTTTTTCCCTTTCATTACATCAGTCATTTTTTGACTCGGTACAGAAAGTGACGATACCGCCAATCGGATTTCACCATTAGTTTTTTCCGGATGATCTTTATCGAAACTAACCATTCCATAAATGTCATTTCCATTGCCGCTAATAAACTCGAGCGGGGCATCGAGCATGAACATGACATGGTTGACTCCTTTAGGATCTTTAAAATCAAATAATTTAGGGGCTGCGAGTAGATCAAAAGCAGTTATTAATAGAAAGCTGAGTGTTATTAGCTTGTAGAGTTTCATTAGTAATATTGAGCATTAGAATTAATTTTATTACTATAGTGAATATTTTTCTTAGTTCAATTAATTATATTAGCTGTACTAGCGGTTTCATCATTTAATTCGATTTAATCTTTATCTCTGTTTTAGAAAATTATATTTTTGGTTCGAATCTTGCATAGTTTGCTTTGTTAATATGCATGCGCTAATTAAGAATTTTATCCAATCAGAGCGCTTACCTGCGTCCTTTGTTGCCGTAGCTCAGGACTATTATCTACCACTATCGGAGCAGGTAGCAGGCTGGCATCTAGAGGTTGATGCCCCGCTTGGAGTGGCTATTAATGGGGGGCAAGGTACAGGTAAATCAACACTCGCGAGGCTTATGAGTGTTTATCTTAGTGAACAATATGGCCTTCGCACCATAGTATTACCATTGGATGATTTCTACAAAACAAAGGCTGAGCGTCTAGAATTGGGGCTATCTGTGCATCCTTTGCTTGCCACGAGAGGAGTTCCTGGAACGCATGATCTTAAAATTGGCATGGAATGTGCAAGAATTTGTTTAGGATATGAGAAAAAAAGTATTACTATTCCCCGATTTGAAAAAGAAACTGATGATCGTGCACCCCACGATCGGTGGTACACGGTTGATGCGCCGTTTGACATCGTGATTCTCGAAGGCTGGTGTGTGTCTGCTAAAGCAGAAGCAGATTCAGCTATGGAGACGCCTATCAACGATTTGGAATTAGATGAAGACTCCAAAGGTATTTGGAGAAGCTATGTGAACACGATGTTACGCGAACAGTACCAGGCCTTTTTTAAGCTTTTTGCTAAGACCGTGCTATTACGTGCTCCTAGTTTTGAATCAATTGTTGGCTGGCGAAAGAAACAAGAGTATAAGCTTAGGGAAAAATTATTAAGTTCAGGAGGACTCGCCGGCTTTAGTGGTTTGATGAGTGACGCTGCAATTGAACGCTTTGTTATGCATTACGAACGTTTAACGCGCTGGATGCTCTCTGAAATGCCTAGTCGAGCAGATGCTTGTCTATATTTAAACGAGGAACACGGGGTCGATCGACTCATGGTCAAAAATAATGACTGAAACTGGATGGATAATTTGTACTGATTTGGATGCATCGCTTCTGGATGGTAATTACGTATGGGATGGAGCTCAGGCTGCGCTTAATTTAATAGCTGAGTCTGATATACCATTGATTCTAAATTCTAGTAAAACCTTAGCTGAAATGCATTTTTATTCAGAAGCACTGGGGCTATCTACACCACTCATCGCAGAGAACGGAACTGTGATTGCCTTCCCTGAAGCGATGGAGTGGATACCAGACTCAGTTGATTTTGAAGGTGGATATGGAGTTTTGAGAAGCTCTATGAATCGCACTAAAATTTTGGAGATTGCACATGGGTTACGAGAGTCAAAAGGTTATGATTTTATAGGGTTTAACGACAGCACCGCTGGAGATTTGTCCAAAAGACTGGGGTTAAAAATAGAATCAGCAAAAGCTGCATTAAAACGTTATGGAACCGAGCCAATTGTTTGGAAGGACACTGATTCGGCTTTGATTGCATTTAAAGAAGCGCTTAAGAAAGCAGGAATTACTTTAGTGCGCGGAGGGTATTTTTATCACTTAATGCCAGTCGTAGCAAGCAAAGGGGCTGCAATGCAATTGGTATGTAAACTATATCAAAAAGTGCACCCAGAGTACGCTTGGAAGACCTTAGCTATAGGTGATAGCCCAAACGATATATCAATGCTTGAATCAGCTGATGAAGCTATTGTGATTCCAAATCCTGATAACGGTACAATGCAACTCAAGCGTGTGGATTATACAATAGCAGATGCCCCGGGCCCTACGGGCTGGGGGAATGCAGTTACTAAATTACTTAATGCATTCTTATGCCCTATCTAATTCAAAACTATCTACCCACTACTCGATAATTCCTAGTAATATGAGCGATTTTCACCAGAATGGTATCATTACTACTTTTCATAATCTGTCGACTAGGTCGCAGGATAGTATAGAGCAGGAAGTGCTAAGATTATCGCGTGATAAACCAATAGGGCTTATCTTGCCTTCATTGTACTCTGAGCTCGAAGGTGCAGCTCTACCTAAAACGGTCGATGTTTTAAGCGAGATCGATTACTTAGAAGAAATCGTAATAGGTCTGGATCAAGCAAATCAGAGCCAATACCGGCATGCGCTTGGATTCTTTGATCGTCTTCCACAACGCCCCAAAGTACTCTGGAATGGAGGCCCAAGATTACGGCAAATTGATGCTACTTTGCGTTCTTTTAATCTTGCTCCTATCCAGGAAGGAAAGGGGCGTAATGTGTGGTACTTGTTTGGGTATTTACTCGCTAGTCAGCGATCAAATGTTATTGCGGTACATGACTGTGATATTCTAACATACAACCGCGAAATGCTCACGCGTCTGGTCTACCCAGTGCTTAACCCAAGTTTAGATTTTAGTTATAGTAAGGGTTTTTACGCACGTATTGCAGAAAATAAAATGAATGGGCGCGTATGTCGCCTTCTGATTACTCCGCTACTACGCGCCCTTAAAATTGTCTGTGATGAAACAGATTATTTGGAGTATATGGACAGTTTTAAATATGCACTCTCGGGTGAGTTTGCTTTTGATCAAGATATAGTTTCAGACATTCGAATTCCCTCAGACTGGGGTCTGGAGATGGGTATGCTTTCAGAAATGTACCGAAATCATCAAAAAAATAAAATCTGCCAAGTAGACATCGCTGATTTTTATGATCACAAGCATCAAGATCTTTCTGCTGTGGATTCTAAAAGTGGGCTGGCTAAAATGAGTACGGATATTTCAAAATCTTTATTTAGGAAATTAGCAACCTACGGCGAGGTGTTCTCAAACTCGAAAATACGTACAGTTAAAGCCGCGTACTACCGCACAGCCCTTGAGCTTGTGGATCGTTATGAAAATGATGCCATTATAAATGGGCTCAATTACGATCGGCACAAAGAAGTCCAGACGGTCGAAGTTTTTTCTGAGAGTATTATGCGTGCTGGTAATGAGTTTTTAACTCAGCCCACAGACACACCCTTCATACCGAATTGGAAAAGTGTTCTTTCTGCCGTCCCAGATATTTATGCCCAACTTTTAGAAGCTGTTGAAGCAGATATGGAGGAATTTAAGCCCAAAGAGCGACAAGCACCAAGAGGCAGCAAGCTCAGGCAGTCTATTCATCAACATGTTAGTGAAATTTATCCTGCTGAATCGGCTGCTGAAATCACCAATAAAATCATTAATCTAGCTAGTCTTGGGCCTCGTAAATCAATGCTTCCTAGAACTCAGAATAAGTGGACTGAAGAAGATATAATTCTAATAACATACGGGGACACTATTCAAAAAGAGAATGAAGCGCCGCTTAAAACCCTCAATCGTTTTGCATCAAAGCACCTGGGGCAAACTATCAGCGCTATTCATATCCTGCCGTTCTTTCCATATAGTTCGGACGATGGATTTTCGGTTATTGATTATTACCAAGTTAATCCTGAATTAGGAAAATGGAATGATTTTGAAAGTTTTCATCCTCAGTTCGAGACTATGGCTGATTTAGTGCTCAACCATTGTTCGGCACAATCAGAATGGTTTAAAAATTATTTAGAGAATAAGCATCCTGGTACAGGATATTTCATTGAGACCGAAAATTCTTTCGACACTAGTGCAGTCATACGGCCGCGCTCTAGTCCGCTTTTGAAGGTGGTAGAAACAAGTGAAGGTACTAAAAATGTTTGGTGTACTTTTAGTCATGATCAAGTTGATCTCAATTTCGAAAACCCAGAAGTTCTGTATGAAATTATTCGTATCCTAAAATTTCTAGTTTCTAAAAAGATCAAATACTTTAGATTAGATGCCATTGCTTTTTTGTGGAAACGCTCAGGCTCTGCCTGTGTGCATTTGAAGGAGACGCATGAATTAGTAAAGCTTCTAAGATTAATACTGGAGACTCTGGAACCACAATCTGTAATAATCACCGAAACTAATGTCCCAAACCGAGAAAATTTAAGTTATTTTGGTAACGATAATGAAGCACACCTAATCTATAATTTCTCCTTACCTCCATTACTGATCTATGCCATTTTAAGTGGTGATTGTAGTCATTTAAAGAACTGGACGATGAAGATGCCTCCAGCGCGCCGAGGACGTAGTTATTTAAATTTCATTGCTTCTCATGATGGGATCGGTGTGCGCCCACTCGAAGGATTGGTCGAACCTTCGGAAAACAAAGCCTTACTAGATACACTCAGCTCTTTTGGAGGAAAGATTTCCAAACGGAGTAATTCTGAAGGAGAATCTGTGCCATATGAAGTAAATATTAGTTTGTTTGATGCCTTTAAGGGAACGATTCAACATGGTCCTGATGCGTATCAGATCGAACGATTTTTATGTGCTCATACTATTTTATTGGCGTTTGAAGGCATTCCAGCGATTTATATTCATAGTCTTCTCGGAACAGAAAATGATGTCGCACTCTCTAAAAAGACCGGACAAGCACGTTCTATTAATCGTCATCAATGGCAGCTAGATTCACTAATCAGTGAGTTGGACGACTCACAGAGTCACCATCATAAAGTATTCTATGAACTCAAGCGCCGTATTTCTCTGCGCAAAAAACAAATTGCCTTCCACCCCAACGCTACCCAACTCACTCTTCAGCTCGGAGATAAACTTTTCGCTTTTTGGCGAGAAAGCCCAAATCGTTATCAGAGTATCTTTGCAATACACAATATTTCGGACACTTCGCAGAGAATTAGATTACACGAGTTGAATTTGATAGATACTGAAAATTGGCGAGACATTTTAGGTGGTGAGACTTATAGCTCTGAACAGGAATTTACCGAATTACCCGCATATTCCTGCGTATGGATTACGAATACTTAGGGTAAATCTCGCTTAAATCAGCCTGATTACCCCGCGT
>CACKVQ010000029.1 GCA_902603705.1 Puniceicoccaceae bacterium | reverse complement strand
TATGAAGAGCTCTAGTAGTTGCTCGGACCACTTCGTTTGTTAATATATATAATATATTTTTCTTACAGAAACTGTTTACTAAGTATTAAGAAGTTAGTCTGTGTTCTTAAATTCGTTAACAAGGCTAGCGATAGTGGATTTAGCGTCACCGTAAACCATTCGGGTATTGTCCATTCCAAAGAGTTGGTTTTGCAGACCCGAGAAACCGGTGCCTTGGCCGCGTTTGAGGCAAAATACTGTCTTTGCTTGGTGGGCATTAATTATGGGCATCCCATAAATTGGAGATCCTGGATCCTCCTGTGCTGCGGGGTTAACCACATCATTGGCCCCTATTACTATAGCTACGTCGGTGAGGGGTAGTTGAGCATTAGCAGCATCCATTTCTAGGAGTTGTTCGTAAGGTACGTCGGCTTCAGCAAGTAGAACATTCATATGCCCAGGCATTCGCCCGGCTACAGGGTGAATAGCATAGCCGACCTCGCAGCCGTTATTTTCAAGAAGATCTGACAATTCGCGCACTACGTGCTGCGCTTGTGCGACAGCCATCCCATAGCCAGGTATAAAGAGGACTTTATTAGCAGCTTCGAGAACATAAAAGGCATCTGCCACATTCATAGGCTTCATCTCACCTTTGAACTCTTTACTGCCGCTACTAGATCCTCCGAATCCTCCTAAGACAACATTAATGAGGCTGCGATTCATTGCCTTACACATGATTACCGTGAGGATTAGACCACTAGCTCCAACTAGAGAACCTGCCACTATTAGAACTACGTTTCCTAAAACAAAGCCAGCAGCACATGCTGCTAATCCGGATAGACTATTAAGTAATGAGATGACAACAGGCATATCGCCTCCGCCAATAGGTATGACTAGCATGACCCCCAATAAAAGAGATAATGCTAGGAATGCGTATAGAATACTTGGGCCAGAAACTCCTGCGCCCAGGATTGTGAAGGCGACCCCAAGACTGGATGTACCGACAATAAAAACCATATTAAGCACTTTCTGTCCGTAAAAAGTAATTGGACTGCCGCCCATCGTTCCAGATAGCTTACCCCAAGCAATTAAGCTACCAGAGGAGGTGATTGCACCAATAAAGATAGCAATGAATATTACAGAGGCTTCAAAATAGGGAATATTTACCTCTTGGTTATTGTATAGTGCCATATACTGCGCCCATCCTACAAGAAAGCTTGCTGCGCCTCCAAAGCCGTTAAGAAGAGCGACAAGTTCAGGCATCCCAGTCATTTCAACTCGCTTCGCAGCTACTACACCAATGAGCGCACCAATAATAATACCTGCAGCGATCCATTGGTAATCTAGATTAGCCTCAGTGAGGGTAGCTACTATCGCTATGAGCATACCAAACGAAGAGAGTAAGTTCCCTTTCCTCGCTGTGCTGGCTGAGCCTAGCATTTTAATGCCGAAGATAAAGAGGATCGCTGCAACGACGTAACTTATGAGTACACCTTCATTCATTTGGAATCTCCCTTCTTTTTAAACATCTCTAGCATTCGGTCAGTTACGAGATAACCGCCCACAACATTTACTGTAGCAAGAATGAGAGCAGCAAGTCCGATCCATGGTGCGAGTGAGTTATCTCCTTGTTGCATGAGAACAATAGCACCGACAACTGTAATGCCTGATATGGCATTGGACCCCGACATAAGCGGTGTGTGTAGCTGTGACGGAACTTTAGATATCAATTCGAAGCCGAGAAAGACGGCTAGTGTAAATATGAAGATTAGGGTAATCGGATCCATTAGTTGTTGGTGAGTTGGGTTAATGCTTGTGGGAAAGCTCTATTTTAAGGTCTCCTCTTTAAATCTCTCGTGGACTACAGCTCCCTCGTGAGTAATAAGGCATTCTCTGAGTACTTCGTCTTCAGGGTTAAGTTTAACCAAGCCTTGATCTTTATCCCAAAAGTGTTCAATAAGATTAGCGAAATTAGCAGCAAGCATGGAGCTAGCGTCCTTAGCGACCTGACCCTCTAGATTTGCTAGACCTATAATTTTTACTCCATTTTCATTTTCTACAGTTTCATTTAAAACGGAGCCTTCAACGTTGCCTCCGGTTTCGACTGCTAGGTCAACAACTACAGAACCACGTTTCATTACAGCTAGCATATCTGCATCAACTAGAGTAGGCGCGGGACGGCCGAAAAGCTTAGCAGTCGTAATTACTATATCAGATTGGGAACATGCCTTTTTCATTCCCTCTTTTTGTTTAATAATCTGTTCGGGTGAGAGTTCCTTGGCATAACCTTGTTCAGTCTGTCCAGTCTCTCCGAGGTCAATCTTAAGAAATTTTCCTCCGATTGACTGGACCTGCTCCTCTACTTCGGGACGAGTGTCAAAAGCTTGAACTTGGGCACCCATACGTTTGGCTGTAGCGATAGCCTGTAAGCCTGCAACGCCGACTCCGATGACAAATACTTTAGCTGGAGCTATGGTTCCCGAGGGAGTCATCATCATGGGCAGAACCTTTCCTAATGTTTCGGCAGCTTTGACTACAGAAAAGTAACCTGCAAGGTTCGCCTGTGAGCTTAATGCATCCATCTTTTGAGCAAGGGTGGAGCGGGGAATCATTTCCATACTAATGGCACTGATTTTTTTATCAGCCAATTTCTGAATTAAATCTTTTTCATTAAAGGGATCTAGAAAGCTTATATGCAACGTTCCAGGCTCTAGGGCATCTAGATCTTCCTGTGTTGGTTTGGCGATTCGTATGATGATGTCGGCGAATGCTGTACCTTCTCCTAGTTCGCCAACCTGCGCACCAGCTTGCACTAGAGATTCATCTGTGAAACCAGATCTTAATGCAATACCTTTATCCGCAGTAATCTTTATGCCCATATTGGACAATTTTCCGATGGATTCTGGGCTAAGTGGAGAGCGGTTTTCGTGAGGATCTTTCGCCGCTACTGCGTGTAGAGTCTTCATTTTTTTAGGGGCTTTAGATTAATAGAAGAAAATATGAAAACTATTTTCTAGTTAATTACAAACCGCTTTTGCCTTTAGCTTAAACCCTTAAATGTTAGCAACAAAGGAGCGTGCATTTTGGAACATTTTTAACCATGGCCCAGCTTCACCTTTAAATGAATACTTCGATCGGTAGCTCATTTGCACAGACCGGAAGCATCGTTCCGGATGCGGCATCATAATAGTGACCCGGCCGTCTGCCGATGTAAATCCTGTCGCTCCTCCAGGAGAGCCGTTTGGGTTAGCTGGGTATTGTTCGGCTGCTTTTCCATTACTATCTATATATCTAAGGCCAATTAGATTATGTTCTAGGCACTGCTCGTAGTCTGTAGGGTTGGTAAATTCAGCCCGCCCCTCCCCATGGGCTACAGGGATTGGGAGAATTGATCCTTCCATATCCTTTAAAAAAAGACTTGGAGAATCTAGAACTTCGACATTGGCATACCGAGCTTCGAATTGTTCGGAGTTATTACGAAGAAATTGAGGCCAATGTTTAGCACCAGGAATAATATCTTTGAGTTGGGAGATCATCTGACAGCCGTTACAGACTCCTAAAGTGAAACTATCTGAGCGATCGAAGAATGCATGAAACATATCAGCCAGTTTTGGATTATATAAAATACTTTTTGCCCATCCTGAACCCGCCCCAAGGACGTCGCCGTAAGAGAAACCACCGCAGGCAACGAATCCTTTAAATTCTGCTAAGTCAACCCGTCCAGCAAGAAGGTCAGTCATATGGATGTCGATGGATTGGAATCCAGCGCGGTCAAAGGCAAAGGCCATTTCGTTTTGACCGTTAATACCCTGTTCACGAAGTATAGCCATCCTAGGCTTAAGCGCTGTTATTTTAAATCCTTCAACCTCGTTAATATCAAACATAGGCTTTATAATCGTGCCTAGATCTGATTCATCTAGCAGCTTGTCAAATTCTTCTTTTGCGCAGGCAGGGTTGTCGCGCATTGATTGCATTTGGAAGCTGAGTTCGGACCAAGCACGGTTAAGGGTAGTAATCGACTCGCTATATATGAGTTCGTTTTTAAGGCATATATTGAAGCTATTTTCCTCTGTGGTCTTTCCGATAATGTGTGAGATGTCGCTTACATTGTGCTTTGCTAAGGCTGCGGTAACTTCAGCAAGATGAGCTTTCTCGATCTCGATTACAGCGCCCAACTCTTCAGTGAATAACAAGCGCAGTACATTTACTAAGTCTCCAGATTGGTTAGAATCAGCAGCTTCTACGCTATCGGGTTCGAAACGGCTACTGTCGTAAAGCTTATCTAGAACGAGTTGTATACCACTTCTTCCTGAAATTGCCATTTCTGTTATACAAGCTAGCAAACCACCGTCACTACGGTCATGGTAGGCTAGTAGGAGATTATCAGCTATTAGTTCCTGGATAAGGGCAAAAAAGCCTTTGAATTTTTCTAGATCATCGAGGTCTGGAGTAACACAACCTACCTGATTGAAGACTTGAGTAAGTGCGCTTGCTCCTATTCGGTTTTTCCCCGCTCCCAGATCAATTAATAAGAGTATACTCTCAGATTCTTTAATGTCAGGAGTGACCGTCTTTCGAACGTCTCCAACACTACTAAATCCAGTTACCATGAGACTAAGAGGAGAGACTTGTTTATGGTCTTTACCTTTGCTATCTTTCCAGCTGGTTCTCATGGACATAGAGTCTTTTCCCACTGGGATGCTAATGCCAAGAGCAGGGCAGATTTCCATTCCTACCGATTTTACCGTGTCGTAAAGATTAGCATCTTCGCCCTCTTCTCCGGCGGCTACCATCCAATTGGCAGATAGTTTGATTCGGGATATATGGGAAACTTGGGCGGCTGCCATATTAGTCAAACATTCGCCAATAGCAATACGGCCAGACGCGGGGGCGTTGATAACTGCGAGTGGTGTACGTTCGCCGATTGCCATGGCTTCGCCGCAGTAAGTGCCCATAGAGGAGGAAGTTACGGCGACATCGGCAACAGGTGTTTGCCAGGGGCCCACCATCTGGTCGCGAGTGACCATACCGGTGACAGATCGGTCTGCTATGGTAATGAGGAAATTCTTATTGGAGACTGCAGGAAAGCGGAGCACCCGGTCAATAGCGTCGGAGAGTTTTATCCCTGATAGGTCAATAGTGGGGTGCTCCTCAATTAATCGGCATACGTCTTTTAGCATCTTTGGAGGTTTTCCAAGGAGCATGTTCATTTGCATATCGATAGGCTTATCGTTGAAGTGAGCGTCTTCAAGGGTCAGTCGCCCGTCGCCGGTTGCTACACCCACAATACTCATAGGGCAGCGCTCGCGTTCGCAAATAGATCGGAACTCTTCCACACGCTCAGGCAAGATACCCATAACGTAACGTTCTTGTGACTCATTACACCAGATTTCCATCGGGCTCATAGACGTGTCTTCACTATTAACCTTACGTAGATGAAATTTCCCACCAGTTGCCTCGACTAATTCGGGTAGTCCATTGGATAAGCCCCCCGCTCCTATGTCGTGTATAGAAAGCAAGGGATTATCTGCACCCAATGCGATACATCCATCAATTACTTGTTGGCAGCGGCGTTCCATTTCTGGATTGCCTCGCTGAACGGAGTCGAAGTCGAGTGCTTCAGATTGTACCCCCGCTGCTTTGGAGGACGCTGCGCCGCCGCCGAGACCAATTTTCATAGCAGGCCCACCCAGTTGTATAATGCAGGCTGATGGTGGTATATCTTTTTTAGCGACGTGCTCTCGTTTGAGGTTACCCATGCCGCCAGCTGCCATAATTGGCTTATGGTAGCCACGGTGGCGGCCGTTATGTTCGAACTGAAGGGTACGAAACATTCCGCATAATTGAGGGCGACCAAATTCATTTCCAAAAGAAGCACTTCCAATAGGGCCCTCTAGCATAATATTCATGGGATTGGCCAGACGATCCGGGTGCTCAGCAATAGATTTCTCCCAAGGAAGTGGATAGCTAGGTAATTCAAGGTTGGAGACCATGAATGCTGAAAGGCCGGCTTTCGGACGTCCCCCGATTCCTGTTGCGCCTTCGTCGCGTATTTCACCGCCCACTCCGGTGGCAGCCCCGGGAAAGGGCGAGATAGCGGTGGGGTGGTTATGGGTTTCCACTTTGCATAAAATATCGAGCTGAGTTTCCGTCTTTTTGTAATTACGCAAATCGCCGTGTTGATTAACCTCGAACCAATCAGTGGGAGAGCCATTTAACACGCCTGAGTTATCGGAGTACGCTATTAGTGTTCCTTCTGGTGCCAAGTTGTGAGTGTTGCGAATCATGTTAAAGAGGCTTAGCTCGCTTTTTTCTCCGTCGACAATCCAGTCGGCGTTAAAAATTTTATGGCGGCAGTGTTCAGAATTGACTTGTGAGAACATAACAAGTTCAGCATCGGTCGGATCGCGACGCATTTTCTGGTAGGCTTCGACTAGGTAGTCGATCTCATCTGGGCTCATGGCAAGACCCCATTCAATGTTGGCTCTATGGAAAGCTTCGGGACCCTCATTCATTAATGGCAAAGTACGTACTCTAGCAGGTTGGTAATGTGTAAAAAAGTCACTTACATCTGTGTACACCGCTTCTGTCATTCGGTCGTGTAGGGGGTAGAGAGCAGCCCCTAAATTTGCTATAGTAAGCTCTAGTCCATTGCTATCGAAAATGCGATAGTGGATGCCACGCTCGACGCGAGCTACATCTTCAATATAGCAATTTAGGAAAATGTCGGTGGCTTTCGTGGACCAAGGAGAGATAGTGCCTTTTCTTGGAGTGACAAAGAAACCACTGCTATTAATTGTAGTTTGCTCCGCATTAAGTAGGGCAATAGTGCGCTCCTTTGCTGCACCGTTTAGCGGTCTTTTGGCCTCGATGAAATAAACATCGACCGCATCAATTGAAGAGATGTCGAGATCGGGTGTGGTTGCATTGAGTGCACTTTGCAACGCGCTGAGGCGGAAGTTAGAAAAAGATGGACGGCCTTGAAGAATTATAGGTTGCATATCGCGAGTAATATTGTAACAGACTTGGAGATCTAGAAAGCAAGTAACGTTACGGATCTTATTAATAAGTGAAAAGTGATAATAGCAACGCACTCATTTCTAAGAGAGGCGACAAAAAAGCCCGCGTGTATAGCGGGCATTGAATGCATATTGTTAAGCTATTCTCCTTAGACTAGCATCAGAGCAGGAGTTTCGAGGATTTCCTTCAGCGCTTGGAGATATTGTGCTCCGACTGCCCCATCGATCGTACGGTGATCGCCGGAAAGTCCAATTTTCATAATCTGGCCTACTACAATCTCGTCTTTCTCGTTAACTATTGGCTTTTTTACGGTAGCGCCGATACTCAGTATGGCTGCGTTGTTTGGATTGATGATACCGTAAAAATCTGAGATTCCAAACATTCCGAGATTAGTTACGGTGAGTGTGGAACCTGTCATTTCATCTGGTGTGAGTTTCTTAGTGCGCGCTTTCTTAATCAGCACCTTAGCTTCTGCGCTAATTTCGCGTAAACCCTTGTTCTCAGCGGCGCGGATAACTGGAGTTACCAGGCCGTCGTCTATGGCGACGCCAAAGGCGAGGTTTACGTTCGGATGTTGTTGTATAGTCTCACCCTCCCATGATCGATTGATCGCGGGCACACGGCGAACTGCTTCTGCGGCGGCCTTTAGTGTAAGGTCGTTAACTGAGAATTTTGCACCACCTTGTTCCGGGGATTGAAGGGTTAATTTAGCATTGAGTTCTTGGCGCAGACCAACAAGTGGAGCACCGTTAACTTCGATTTGTAAATAAAAGTGTGGCGCTTGAGTTTTGGAAGCAACAAGGGCTTTTCCAATACTTTTTCGCATATTGGACACAGGAATAGTGAGTTCTTCGAGAGTAGCGAAGGTAGCGGTAGTGATTGAAGAAACGGAAGTGTCTTCGCTGCTAACAGCTTTGGGTGTAGCGCTTTCAACGTCGCTTTTTACTATACGTCCATTAGGACCTGAACCTTTAATAGTAGAAAGATCGATACCTTTTTCTGTAGCTATTTTTTTAGCTAGTGGAGAGGCCTTAATACGCTCTGCACTTGCGGCTGTTGGGACAGCATCTTTGGTTACTTCAGGTTCCAATTTTTCAGCGGGAGCTTCGCTGAGGCTTAATAGTTTCTCGCTAATGACGGGATTCTTTACTTTTTTCTTTGGCGCTTCTTCTGCTGTTGTGCTCGCGGCAGTGCTCGCGTCGGGCGCACTTTCTCCTACCTCGCCTATTGCAGCGATGGGGTCTCCGACGAGAACCTCATCACCAACTTCGCAGTATTGCTTAATTAATACGCCATCGTCAAAACACTCGACTTCCATTGTGGCTTTATCGGTCTCTACTTCAGCTATCATATCGCCGTTAGAAACAGTATCACCTTCATTTTTTAACCATTTGACAAGTGTACCTAAGGTCATGGTATCGCTAAGTTTGGGCATATCAATAAGTGTGGCCATGATTTCGGTAATTAAGTTTAGGTTTTAAATATGAATATAATATTAGATTCTACATCATAGCTTTTAATGCAATTTCGATAATGCGCTCTTCGTTTGGAATCTGCCAGTTTTCTAGTTCTTTTGCATAAATTTGTGGTGCATCGATGGCGGAAACACGGTGGACAGGTGCATCTAGGTAGTCGAAAGCTTTTAATTGAATAATGTGCGATATCTGAGCATCGACGCCGCAGTATGGCTTGTTTTCTTCAACCAGCAAGGCGCGATGTGTCTTCTTTACGGAATTTAAAATAGTTTCTTCATCCAGTGGGCGAATCGAGCGTAGGTCGACGATTTCAACACTAATACCGTGTATTTCTTCGAGAGTTTTGGCTGCATTTAGCGAAATTATAGAGCAACGGCCATGTGAAACAATAGTCAGGTCCGTACCCTTTTTAAGTATGTTAGCAACTCCTAGTTCTACAATATAATCCTCTTCTGGCACTTCCCATTTCTCGCCATAGAGTAGGGTATTCTCCATGACGAAGACAGGATCATTATCGCGGACAGCAGCTTTCATTAAGCCTTTTGCATCATATGCATTTGAAGGACAGACTACTTTTAAGCCCGGATGATTTGCCACCATATTCTCCGGTGTATGTGAGTGTGTAGCGCCGACATTAGTACCACCGTTTGCAGGCCCGCGAACTACTATGGGAATGTTCATTAAGCCACCAGACATATACCGGCAGAACGAAGCATTGTTAAAAAGTTGGTCAATCGCCACATAGCTAAAGGACATAAACATCAATTCAACGACAGGTCGGATACCTAAGGCGGAAGCGCCAATAGCTAGACCAGTGAAGGCTGCTTCGGAAATTGGTGTGTCTATCAACCTTTTGTCGCCGTGCTTTTCCCAGAGACCTTCCGTCACTTTATATGCGCCGTTATATTCTGCGACTTCCTCGCCCATAATACAGACGTTTTCGTCACGTAGAATCTCTTCGTCTAGAGCCTGTTTGATCGCTTCTCGGTATGTAATTAGTGGCATAATGGTCTAGTCGTTAAAGAAATATCTTCCCTTTAGATTGCCTTCCGTGTCGTTGTCAACTTCCCAGTAGACGTCTGTCTGGATTTCGCTACGAGGAGCCACCGGGCTGTCCTCAGCAAATTTAGCAGATGCTTCGGCCTCGTCCTTCTTTTCTTGGTCAATCCGCTTTGCCTCATCTTCGGTAAGAGTTCCATCAGCTAGGAGTTGTCTCTTGATCACATTAACTGGGTCCTTAGTCCGCTTGTATTCTTCAA
>CACKVQ010000028.1 GCA_902603705.1 Puniceicoccaceae bacterium | reverse complement strand
AGAAGAATTATTAGACCGTATTTTAATTACCATAGGATCTAATGAAGAAGGGGATAGCGGTGAAGCACAAAGCCGTGAAAATTTTAGCTTTATCTATAATGAAACAAGCGAATACCATGCTATCTCCTATCAATTACCCAACCTTTATAATGATATTCCAAATTATGATCACAAGATTACTGTTAAACTTGATCAACCTGTAGGTCGGTCTGATTTTGAAGCGACACGTATTGTCCGTGCACTACCTGTTTCGACACCTCGTGTTCTAATTACAAATCCGCCTGAAATTGGACCTGATGGGCGTCCATATGAGGTTATATTACCAGATCTTGCAGATCCATCTGAAGAGCAAAGACAATTCAATATTCAAATAGAAACGAATCTAGATGCTACAGACGTATCACTAAGCTTTGTAAATCAATCAGCTAATTTGCACGAGCCCACTGTTTCAGTAGAAGGAAATAGCCAATTATGGAATTTTATTTGGTACGATGTAGCTGAGGGATCGTACCGATTTAACGCAACTGTCACCGCACCAGGTGGCATCTCTGTTGCTGACCGTAATGTGAAAGTTACTTATCGAGAGCTTATGGATGATAATCCTAGTGATAGTGACGATGATGAAGATGGACTTTTAGATAGCGACGAGAGTACTTCACAATTTTTACCTAATCAAAGTCCTGACGGTGGTCTTACTTCGGCCCCCAAGCCCAACCCTGAGCAATGGACGAATGGTGAGGTACACGTTTACTACGCCTACGGGAAATCTAATCCTCTAACACCTGATACCGATGGCGATGGCTTACCAGACGGACTCGAAGTGGGCTGGCGTAATACAATCAACAGTGATACTGATATTTCTACAGATACAGATGGTGACGGTTTCTCCAATTTTATAAGCGATCTAGACCCACCTTTTTATAACACGCTAGATAATTTTGGATTTGTCCCAGATATTGATAGCCAAAGCCTTGGTGGCGATCGTACTCGCCAAGTGGCAGGCAGCATCACCGATCCGACTAATCCTGACAGTGATAGCGACGGGATACCAGATGGCATTGAAGATGCAAATCGCAATGGATGGGTCGATGGCGATGGCGCTCTACTAGCCGCTAAATCCGAGCCACAGTTGGAACGAGAATGGCCTGACGGCATAATCCAACCAGACGAGATTTGGATAGAAACTGACCCTACAAATGCTGATACTGATAAAGATAAACTAAGTGATGGATACGGAGAAGATAAGAACTTTAATGGTTATATAGACGGTGATATTAATCGCAATAGAGTGTATGATGTTGAAGAAATGTGGACTGAAACTGATCCACTTAACAACGATAGTGACGCAGATGGACTACCTGACGGATGGGAAATAGATAATAATTTAGATCCACTGAATAATGGTATCGATAATTTAAGAACTGCAAATGCCGCTGACGGAGACTTTAACCAGGGCCCTGACGGTGACCCAGATGGCGACGGATTCAATAATACTCAAGAACTCATTAATAATACTCATCCACAAGAAGACGAAAATATACCTAGCATTGATGCTAATTCCATCGTAATAGGTCCCAGCAATGATCAAGGTATAGGCAACGCCTCTAACTTAAATGAATTCAGCGGCTGGTCTATAGAAGATCTACTTGTGCTTGATGAATATGAGGGTGATGGCAACAATAATCAAGGAGCAGATATCTTTCCAGGTAACGATGGCTTTGATAGCTCGCGAGATATAGTAGCCTTTTATTTCAGGGATGGTGGAAGCGACGGTAAAGTCTATTTTCGCTTCGATTTTCATGATCTTCAACCATTTGCAGAGCTAGGTAATTTAGACACCTACGTAGTCATAGATACAGGTAATACTTCGGTGGGGGAATCTGCTTTTCCTGAAGATATTGATACCCGAACTGAAATGAAATGGGAAATATTCGTAGCAATTTACCAAACAGACAATGGTTCCGTTTACATAGATACAAATCCCGCTGATAACACTACACTAATCGGTGAGGATGTATATGCCAAAGGCGTGATTCGTCGAACACATGCTAACACCAATGGTTTTGGTAAAGCCTATTTTAATTCAGAATTAGATTCTATGGAAGCCTCAATTAGCCGGCAAGCCTTGATCGACGCTGGTTGGAACGGTAATCCAAATACACTTAATTTTCAAGTATTCACAACACGAGATAATACTAGTAATTCTGGTTCTGGCTTAGGGGATATTGGTGGAAGAAGCGATATTCGAGATAGTATCTACAATGATTTCATTGCTTCTGCTTACTTCCGCGATCAAAGCGAGATTACGGGTGAAAAGAGTATTTTACGTAATTGGTTTGGTAAGACTAGCTCCAACGACCTGGGGAAGCATGCAAAAGTATCTCTTCTCATTCATGGTAATCAACCCATATACTCAGCTGACTTAATGCACAATCGAATTAATGACGGACAAGGAGCTGGATACTTTAGACTTATTGATGCGCTTGAAGCATACGATTCTAGAGTTAATTTCCACATAACCCCAACTCTTGCTAGTGCGCTACAATGGGCAGCTGTAGACCCTATTTTAAATAAATCTTGGCGCGATGGTCCGACATTAAATTCTCGTGTTAGTAATCTCCTTCTATCTGGGAATGCCTCACTTTTAGGCACTACCTTCGCAGACCACGCCATACCTTTCACGACTACTGAATTTACACAAGATAGCGTTAATTTAGCTAATGAAGTTTTAACTAGCATTTACAATGTGGCCCCATCAAATAATATATTTTGGCCGGCTAATCGCATAATAGATTCATCTGTGTTAGAAACTATTCGTTCTATGGGTTTCGAGTACACGGTTGTCGATCAAATGCGGCATTTCTTCAAGTGGTTCGGACGTACAGAAGCACTTGGTCAAGGAGGTTATCAAATTAATAAAATTAATGACATAGGGCTGTTTCCTATTCATGATTTTGCGAGTAAGTTTTCCTTCGTAAACCAAGATCGCGGCTTAAATTTACCTTTGCGCGAACTTCTCAACCGTCGTGCAAGAAGTAATTCACAAGACCAAGTACTAAACCTAATCTGTGACTGGGAAGACTTTCGAAATCTAGAAAACGCCAACGCATTTGACTTAAATATTCGCTGGATGATAAATCGTCCGTGGATTCAGATCGTTACTCTGGAAGATGTAGCAAGCGGTGAAATCGATATATCTGTGCCCCCCGATGGATTAGGAGATAATTGGTCCATCGTATCAAGAGGTACAGGGCAAGATCTCGCCCTTACCTCTAAAGACTCAATTGACCATGCTACTCAAGAAGATTATAGTAATTGGTATCTAGGTCAAAACGGACGTGAAGAAGGTTTATCTAGTAAAGTTTTTGAAACTCGTAATGGAGTTGAAGTTTCAAACAATTTTGGTCAAATAGGTGTAAGTGGAATTGCTCATGAATCTTGGAATAAAGTAGATAATATAGTAAGCGCCGACGTGGCGGCACTTGGTCGGAGTGCTGCACACGCTGCAATGTTTGTTACCGCTATGCACGAGCAACAAAACAGTGATTTAAGTAAATTTTCTACAGGAGCTTATATTTATCCAGATACTGATTTTAATTATCTATCAGATACTTCAAAGGCTGCACAATCTCAAATGCGATTAGCAGCAATTTATGAAAGAATTGACACATGGGCATCTATACCTCCTGAAAATGCCACCGCTACTTCCGAAGATATAGACCTAGATGGAGAATTAGAATATCTACTCTATAACGAAACCTGCTTTGCAGTATTTGAATCTGTAGGTGGTCGTTGTGTCGCCGCTGTATCTCGAAATCCATTAACGGGAAATATTTATCAAATTATTGGAACACAACCCACCTTTTCTGGCAGTCAAACTGAGCTGGAAGGCGATAGTAATTTAATCAATAGAAATATTGGTGCAAGACGTACTTCAGCCTTTAAAGACTGGTTAGCCAACGGAAGCTCGGGCCCGACAGCCAAATATGTTAACTCCATATATACTGCAGCTCCCAAAGGAGTAGATGGTTGGACATTTACGACCCCTGATGGCTATATAGTAAAAGATATAATTTTACATCAATACTTGCCAAAAATTCAGGCTAACTACCAACTTAGTGGAGACGTAAACAAACTATACGTACGCCATGGGCTCTCTCCAAACTTGTGGAATCTAATGGTACGTGGACAACAAGACCTCGATCAATTACATGTAACCAACGGTCGTTTGCGGTTAGTTAATAGAGGAGACAATAAACCCATTACAGCTGAAATTAAATATGATAGCAATACTATGTATAGCGTTAACGCAGTAGACGATGATCCAGGAAATATCGAATGGGATTCGCTTAATATGCGGAATCAAGCTCTTACAGAGCAAATTGAATTAAATAATATTGATGGAGAATCTACTTTTAGAATGACTCTTTCATTAGAGAATAGCCTCACAGATAATGATTCAGACGGTCTTCCAAACTGGTGGGAAATTGATAACGCTCTAGATCCTGAAGACGGATCAGGTCCAAATGGACGTAATGGTAATGAAGATAACGATAGTTACAGTAATTTTGAGGAATACGTGCTAGGATTAGACCCTACTATCTATGAATCTAATAGACCCTTCCATGGCTTAGTGAATAAAAATAGTACTGGGAACTTCACATTAACTTTCCCTGTAATGGCAGGTCGTAATTACAGAATTTGGTATACGAGCGATATGAAAGATACTTGGCAACCAGCGAGCAATACCTTTTATATTAATGAGGACAATTCTGATTTTATGTGGACCGATAATGGCAATTACACCGATGCTTCCCCAAATACAACTGATCACCGATTCTATAAAATAGAGATAATTAGGTAATTCTAAATACCTTATCTTTTTTATGAAAATTCTATATTATGCACAAAAAAAGTATACAAAACATTAATTCTATCACCCTATATTATTTAATATTCTCTGTCTTCTGCGGTCTTTCACAAGTTATTGCTCAGGTCGAAGAAGTTTGGCATACACCTTATGATTCAAGGGTAGAACTTTACGGGAGTACAATGCGTGATCCCTTAAATCCTGGTATAAATAATTCAATAACATTTTACCAAGGTATAAACAAGTATGAAGGCGCTAATCAAACAGGAGGAGCACTATATTACAAAATAGATGATGGTGCTTGGCAGTCAGAAAGCCTGCAATGGAATAATGATTTTGGTGAATTACAATTTTGGAAATATACCTTAGAACTACCATCTAGCATCGGATCTCAAGTGCAATATTACTTCCTAATTACGTTTGAAAACAATGATGATACATATCTGTATAGTGGTAACGGGGTAGACCAAAATGAACCAAATTCTAAATCTCTCGAAGAATCCACAGCTCAAGAAACTCCGTATAGTTTTTCAATATCAGAATCTTATTCAAGCCCTGCTTTATTCACGGCTAATGGAGTAAATTCCAATTATGCCACACTGAATTATTATATAGATGAAATTAACGATTCTAATTACCCTACTCTAGAGTTATCTATAAAGCCAGGTGTTCCAGATATAACAGAAGTAGAAATTTTTACTAATCTAAATAATCGTGATCGTACTGAAATTGATTGGGACGAAAACGGAATTGAGGATGGAATAATACCTCCCGATGGGAATAATATTAGTGTAACTGATACAGAATGCTATTTTCAGGCTTATGAAATGGCTCCAGATGTTAATGGTAATTACATACTAAGCCTACCCATTGAGAAAACAGGCGCATACCGGGTCACTGGAAGATTCAGAAGCGTAGGACAAGCAGAATGGACTTGGCTTCGAGAACAAGGAATCCGCGATCTTGCTGTTGTTGTAGCCCCAAGGAGTGCACTAGATATGACTATGTATGAGTTACATGTCACAAACGCTAATGCTAAAGGTCCTACATTCGAAGAACGCGGTACTTTTGAAGACCTACATAACTCAAGCGAGCGAGTAAACCTAGAATGGATTAACAATCTTGGAATAAACTGGATTTGGTTTCAGCCTTTTCACCCACAAAGCCTAGATGGAAACACTGGAGGCACAGACGATCCAGGAAGCCCCTATTCCATCCGTAATTTTTGGGAAATCAACCCTCTTTACACTTCAAACTATGATGAAGATCTTTCAAATCCGACGAGCAATTCTATTAATTATTTGTCTGCTATGCAGGCCTTTCAGAATTTTGTCTTCGCCTCAGATAATGCTGGCGTAAACCTCATGCTTGACTTCCCGTTTAATCATACCGCACCAGACGTAGTACTTTCAAATAAGGGCGTGGAGATTTTTGGAGGTATTGGAAACCCAAATGGTTGGCAATCAAACGACTTGATTCGTGATCGTGTACCTACATTTTTCTCTACAAATGGAGAAGCGGGGGACGCCGCTTACTCAGCACCAGCTCAAGTTATAGCAGATATTGCTAGTGCCCCAGATCGTACAGATTTTGGCAAGTGGAGTGACGTTCGAGATGTCTACTTTGGCAATTACTCAACGCTAGTTACAGGTAATCCTGACAAAGATACAAGTCTACAAATTATACGCAATGAAGATGACCTTATGTTCTATGATACGATGGGATCCCAGACTATTAATGTATGGCGATACTTCGGCAGCATACTCCCATATTGGATAGAAAAGTCAGGGCATAGAGGTTTCAATTCTACGAATGAAGATGGTGACGCTTCAAGCCGTATAACTCTAGATAGTACTGGCATTGACGGACTGAGAAAAGACTTTGGACAAGGATTACCTCCACAAGCTATGGAATATATTATTAATCGTGCTCATTCCGTAAAATGGAATTTTGTATTTATGTCTGAGAGTTTAGATGGAGAAGAAGTTACCTACCGCTCTAGCCGACACTTCCCTATCCTAAACGAAAATATTGTCTTTGATTTCAAAAGCGCTGCTAACGCACAGAGCTATAGAAATATTTTTGAATCTCGTCGCGCAAACTACGGTGACAGCTTAATTCTACTTAATAATACCTCTCATGACGAAGAACCGTGGGTAGATCCTTGGCAGCCGCTTATACGTTACGCTAATGCTAGCACTAACGATGGAGTACCAATGATAATGTACGGACAAGAGATTGGTGCGTCTCAAAAATCACAAGATTCGCAACCACAAGGATCCTGGGATTACTACGAAATTAATTTCTCAAAAGTTATTCCAAGCTTTAAGAGGTGGAATTCGCTGCAACCGCAATGGACCGTCTTTGATAATAACGACTCAGGAGTGCAGCATCTATACCCAGTCTATTCAGCTATAGGAAAAGCTCGTCAATCTAGCCCCGCTCTACGTTCTACTAATCGCTGGTTTCTCAATCGTTATAGTGATGGTCTAGTACGAGATGACATTCATGCTGTAGCTAAATACACAAATCCAGGCAATCCCCTTTCTACGCAAGATGTGGTTTTTGCATTCGTAAACCTCAATCGTGATACGTCTTCTATCGAGAATTTTGCAATACCCACTGAACTTGCAGAACAAATTGGACTAGACGCTAATCGAAATTATAATGTTAAAAATATCGCTGCATATGCGGGTCGCTCAAGTGAATTTCTGGAGCGAAGAACCCAATGGCTCTGGGGTCCTGATGGACGTACTGGACAAGACCTACTCGATAATGGTATTTTTGTAGATCTTAATCCAGTGCCCCTAGATGAAGACACATGGGAAACCAGTCCTTACGAAGCTCAATTCCTTAAGTTTTATGATGTAACACCACCGACAGCAACACCTGAGCAACCTTCAACATCAAGAATCTATGATTACGTAATTGGTAACCAAGCCTCATTCAGTTGGATTGATCTTTCTGCAGATACATCTGGTATCGTACCACAATACGAAGTTTTCATTACAAAAAATGACTTGATAATAGAAAGTTTTGTTACTGCTTCCAGTAATTTCAGTGTCGTAGCTGAGGAAGGCGATACAATATCCTTGGCTGTGCGTGCTGTGAACCCAAATAATAACGCTAGTGTTGGCCCACTTAGTGCCAATAGTAAAACCATTACTTTGATTTCAGAAAATGGCGATGAAGATGGCGACGGAAAGTCTAATTACGATGAAGATTTGGCAGGAACCGATCCATTAGATAGTTCTTCTCGATTTGTTATTGCTAGCCATGAATTAGGAACAGATGGAAGCTTTACGATCACTTGGGATCCTGTTGCTGGTAAAACATACAAGGTGCAGGTATGCGATGATCTCAAAACAGGAATTTGGAGTGATATCGCTACTAACCAAACCTTTGGTAATTGGACACACACACCAACTAATAGTGGTCAAAATTTTTACCGAATAGTGGTAGAATAAAAAATATATCACACTAAATATTTTTTAGTATAAATATACCCGTGGAATGTAAAATTCTTCTACTATTTCTTATAGCGATTCTTCCTAATATTACGTCAAGTTTTCCAAATTGGGCTAGGGATATTATTTGGTATCAAATCTTTCCAGAGAGATTCGAGAATGCAGATACGACTAATGATCCAACAAGGATTTCTCTTAATAACTCAGTCCAGGTTGGGAAAAACTGGCAGGTCACAGATTGGGAATCTGAATGGACAGTGCGAGCAGACTGGGAAAAAGAAATATCAAAAAATTTTAGCGATACTCTAGAACACAGACGCTATGGCGGAGATTTGCAGGGTGTTATTAATAAATTAGACTATTTAAAGGAGCTCGGGATAAGCGGTATTTACTTAAATCCTATATTTTATGCTAATTCACTACATAAGTATGATTGTAATACATTTCATCATGTAGATCCATACTTTGGACCTGATCCAGAGGGTGACTTAGCTATCATGGCTGAAGAATCTATTAATCCAAAGTCATGGCATTGGACAGAGGCAGACAAATTATTTCTTAGACTGCTAAAAGAAGCGAAAAATCGAGGGATAAGGATTATAATTGATGGAGTTTGGAACCACACTGGCCGTGGATTTTTTGCATTTAATGATCTACAAAAAAAGCAGCAAAAGTCGCGCTTTTCCGCATGGTACAAAATTATTGAATACGATAATCTAAGGACGGCGCGAAATGAATTTAAATATCATGGTTGGAATGGTTTTTTAAGCCTACCTGAATTTGCCAATGATAATAGCGGGAATAATCTCTCTAATGGCCCGAAAAGATATATTTTTAATGTAACTAAGCGTTGGATGGACCCTAATAATGACAACGACCCTAGTGATGGAATTGACGGGTGGCGATTAGATGTGGCCGAAAAGATGCCTGATGGATTTTGGCGCGAATGGCACGCCTTAGTACGAAAAATTAATCCAAAAGCATTTACTTCAGCCGAAATCTGGGGCAGCTCTGAAGAATTTCTTAAGGCTACTAATTTTGACTCTGCAATGAATTACCATGGTTTCGCTATTCCAGTTAAAGGTTGGCTCGTCGATGGGCGTATCCCAACGAGTGAATTCTGTAGAAAACTTTTACAAGGAATAAAAGGTCATGATTTCGAAACTACACTTATTATGCAAAACCTAGTTGATTCACACGACACACAGCGTGTTGCTTCTGCTATAAAAAACCGAAACTCTTGGGAACATTACAAAAACCCCAGCTCATTTGATTTTGATGAAGGTGAGCGAGTCTGTGCCCGCACACCTGGCTATGACAATGGTCCACCTGAAGCTCAAGGGAGACGTATTTGGAAATTAGTAGCACTCTTTCAGTCTACTTATATTGGGGCACCGATGATTTACTACGGGACAGAACTCGGGATGTGGAGTGCTGATGACCCAGAAGACCGTATGCCCGCGTGGTGGCATAGAAAAGACGAAGAAATATTTTTTGTGTACCAAGATCTATTCGCCCTGCGCCGTAAGCATGATGCACTACGACTAGGAAAATTTAAGGTACTTGAGGCAAACGACAATAGCCAAGTTTTAGCCTTTGAGCGCAACTA
>CACKVQ010000027.1 GCA_902603705.1 Puniceicoccaceae bacterium | reverse complement strand
AGTAAGTATTTTAACCTGACCTTCTTTCCCTAACAAATTCTCTCCAATAAATCTGGGCGTCCATTCTTTAGGCACCCCATATTCAGTGAATGCAATATCCCAGGCTACTACCGATCGCATATTTAACGGCTTTGTTAGTAAAGCATCATAGTTTCTTACAAAGTCAGGGATCTCATGACTATAGACACGAATGCGCGCAACAACAGGAGTACTACATAGAAAATCGTAAAGATTTCTCGCCTGCCCATGCCTAATAGACTTGTAAAAATCTAAAGGGTCGATACTAACTAAATTAATACCATTCCAGTTACCATGGCGGTTCTTATTCTTAAATTTTTGACCATCGTACCAATTTTGGAAGTCGTCACTTAACCGAAAACCAATCTCAAAGTGCAAGTGGGCGCGCGCACTCGGGATATTGTAACTAGCTGAGCGCCCCATAATACCCAAAACAGTCCCAGCATCGACATGAGTACCAGCAACTACACCAATATCTACGCTGGCGAGGTGCGCATAGAGGGTATGGTAGGCAAGTATTTCGCCATCGTGCTCAACAATTACGTACCGACCATAGCTACTGTGTCCAGGGATACGATTTACATAAACTACTTCTCCTGACAGGGCAGCGTATATAGAATCCATAGCCTCACCGTTACTATCGCGCTTAACAGGATATAAATCTAGACCTTCGTGAAAACGGCTTCCTTGATTACGCACGCAACCAAAGAGCCCAGACTCTGGATTACCAGAGGACGTGGCTTGAACGTATGCCTCTATCGGTTGGCCATCTCGGAAGGCAGGATTAGGCGTAGGCCAAATAAGATCTGCGTGGGCGGAGCTAACAAAGGCTACCGTAATTAAAAAATAATGGCGCAAGGATATCCCCATAATCATGAATTAATAATGCGTTAGATAAATCCCTGCTAAAATAGACACTCATCTACTAAAATGCTAAAGGTCTAATGATAATTATTCTACAGATCCAAGGACATCCTAATAAAGCCGAGTCCATATTATTTATTCTTTAGAATAGAAACAAGACTCTCTTTAATATCAAATACGAGATTACCTAGTTCCTCATCATCGACCTCCACAAAAGTGAAGAAATTACCGTCCTCAATGACGCCATCAATTCGTCGTGCACCCATTGCATTACCGTTGATAATTAATACAATACGCCCTCCCATATTAGAGATAGAGGCTTGGTAGAGCGAACGAGAACCTTCAGAGCTGACTTGGACAAGCAGAGCAACCCCCATATCAACTTTTACCAACTCGACATTCAAAATATTGAACTCATCGACCAACGGTTGGTCTTGGATGTTAATCCTGGTCCCGCTAACGGGTAACTTAACGATAGTACCCTTCATAGCTCCATAGTCTACACCTCGATTCTCAATCATTAGGCGGGGCAAGGTAAGGTTTTTTAGCTTTTGTTCTTTTTTGCATCCGCACAGAAGACACACTCCTAAAAACGTGAAAAAAAGATATATACTAACAAATCGCATTATATGCTATAGTATAATATCTCCAATTGTACCTTCAATCTTAATTATAAGATCTCTCGTAATATTACCAATAGGAACAGTTATCTCATTCTTGGTCTTAATGTGACGGTAGCATTGCTCTCCCGACTTTTTACGATCCCCTACCGCACGAAGCACTCGCTTACGCTCTAGCATAAGCGCGAGTAGATGTTTTAGCATATCAGATTCTTCACGTGCCTCCTCTATTTCGCCCTCGAAGAGAGAAAAGAAAAGGTCCTCTGCCGAGGATATTGCCTCGCCCTCATGGGTAGTCTCGTCCTCCGAATCGGGAACAACGCGCGCCCAACGACCAAGAACTTCACCAGGAATGTTAAATTCCTCAATTTCTTCTGCGCGCAGATCTACTCGAGCGAGTTCACCATCGTGTTCATCTTTGTAAATCAAACAAACTATGCGATCGCCAGGAGTGAAGTATTCTCCACTGAGTGTTGATCTTTTAGCAATTGTTTTGATTTGCCATTCCATATTAATAAAAAATAAAGTATAATTAGAGGGTTAATCCAGTTCCATCTTGCAAGTAAAACCTAATAAAGAGATATGGTACTATCAAAATTATGCCAAACCCAGTAAACCACCTCGGTCTCCTTATAATCGACTTTCAAGATATATTCTTGCAAGCTATTCCCGATTATAAAATTATTCTTAAACGCACTCAATTTGCACTCAAAGCTGCCGAACTTCTCGGCATATCTATTGGCGTAACCGAACAGCTTCCAGAAAAATTAGGTGTTACTACCACCGATTTGAGTAAATTTTGGAATAGTAAAACCCCAATCTTTAATAAGAGTACTTTCTCCGCTCTAGAGGCTGAAGGTATTTCCCGTTGGATAGAAAGTGAGCAGATAGATCATCTTTTGATCGCTGGCATTGAGAGTTCGATCTGTATTTATCAGACTGCTGTTCATGCTCTTAGCTTAGATCTAGGTGTAACCATTTTATCCGATTGTATCAGCGAGCGCCGAATTGAAGACCGTTCACCTGTGCTCGAGCAACTGCTTACTATGCAAGCCCATGTTCTACCAAGTGAGACTATTTTTTATAGTCTCCTCGGCAACGCCGAACATTCAAAGTTTCACGAGTTCACACAACTCGTCAAGCAAGCCTAATTTTCGCACTCCATTTGGGGGCTTACAGAACTAGGTGGCGCTATTAAGAACCTCACTGACATAAAAATCATGTACATTCCCAATGACATCATAACAAGTGAAATACCGCCTAGAATACTCAACGGGCCATATTGGAAAACCATGATGATTAGCGCATAAAGAGGCATAAAAACCATAACCGTCGCCGGAATAACAGCAAATCCGAACGCGATTCGATGATGCTTTAGGAAGGCTACAAAAGTTATCAATGCAAGCGCGGCTAAGAGTTGATTAGTAGATCCAAAAAGTGGCCAAATTGCCTTCCAAACTGGGAGTTCACTCCCATCAGCAGTTGTAAAAGTTTCGAATGCTGCTATGGCGGGTACAAAGAGCACCAATATTGTCCCTATATAACGACTTCTATCGCCATGCCAAACTAGAAGCTCTTGTAGCAAAAAGCGAATCAGCCGAGTGCAAGTGTCGAGCGTCGTTAGTAGAAATGTACTTACAGCCATAGTTGAGAAGGTCATACCGATCTCTTCTGGCAAGCCCAAAGCTCCAAAGAAAAGTGCAGATCCTTGGGCGAAAGCAGCAACTGGACCGCCCGTTCCTATACCTCCAGAGACGCCAACACAGGTCAATGCGAAGACCGCTAGAAGTCCCTCGAATAGCATCGCACCATAAGCAACTTTTTTAACATCTCGCTGCGTACGTATCTGCTTAGATGTAGTTCCACTACTGACAATACTGTGAAAGCCACTACATGCACCACAAGCAACTGTAATAAAAAGAAAAGGCACCATATAGCTCCATTGCGCTGGGGCAAAGCTTGTGTATACGGGAAGATGAAAATCGCCATCGAAGGCAATAACTCCCACAATTCCAAATCCAATAATAGCGTAGAGAAAAGTGGCACTAAGGAAATCGCGAGGTTGCATCAGCACACCCACAGGCAAGATCGCAGCACAATAACAATAAGCAATAACCAGCGTTAACCAGACCTTTTTATCAAAAGCAGGAGCAGGAAACTGTATGCCCACCCAAAGCCCAAAATAAGTCAAAACGACAAAAAAAGGAACTATGATTTTGTAAGAAACACGTAAGTTTCTAATGGTAACTCCAAAGAGTAAAGCGACTGTAATAAACCAGATTGATGAAGTTGCTACTGCTGGTTCACTGATAAACCCTGAAACGGTCAAATCAAGGAAGACTATGATCACATAGACAAGCGCTATGATAACAAAAAGAAGAAAAATCTTACCCGTTCTCTCACCTATAAGGTCACGGCAAGTTGCGGTAATTGAACGTCCCCGACTCCGAATCGACATTAAGGTGCTGCCAAAGTCATGCACCCCTCCTACAAAAATCGAGCCCACGATGATCCAGATCCAAGTTGGCAACCAGCCAAACATAGAAGCTGCAATGATCGGACCTACGATCGGTCCTGCCCCAGCGATTGAAGAAAAATGATGTCCGAAGAGTACCGAAGCCCGCGTTGGCACGTAGTCCACTCCATCGTCAATTTCACACGCCGGTGTCTCACACTCTGGATCAATACGACAGCGATGCTCTAGAAAGTAACCATACCAAATATAGGATACAATTAGTAGAGTTGCCGAAATCAAAAGTAGTGCCATTAGCATTTAAAAAAAATGTAGGACCCATATCACTCGGACAAGTCCGAAAATAATACTAGGTTAAATCCTAACTTGAAACAGCGCCCGCATTTTGTAAAAACACCTATGCTTACCATCTATACCTACAAAAATTGCAGTACTTGCCGTAAAGCGACGAAGTTTCTCCAAACGCGAGGCATTACGTATGAAGAGAAGCCTATTCGCGAAGATCCACCCACATTAAATCAATTAAGTCATATGCTAGAAACTTATAACGGCCAAATAAAGCGCCTTTTTAACTCATCTAGCCAAGACTATCGTGAGGCTGGGCTTAAGCATACACTTGCTAGTCTAAGCGAAAAGGAGGCTTTTGATCACTTACAAAGAAACGGTAATTTAATCAAACGCCCCTTTTTGATAGGAGAGAATACTGCACTGGTTGGCTTCAAAGAGAGTGAATGGTTAGTATTGCTGGATGATTCAAAGTCTAGATAGAATTTAAATCTGTTTAGCTTATTCGCATCAGCTAACTAATGCTTGTTAAAAAAAGTTATCTCTTACTAATTGAAAAAACCTAAACACCAATTAGGCGATAGAAGCCACTAATATTAAGCCCCTTTTTAGGATACTAACTTCTTCTTTTCGAACAGCCATTTGTCCATTTTGTTGGCGGTTATGACACCATAGTTCATGCTACCAAGCCAACCTGACATTATAATTCCGACTGAGCCAGCATGGTAAAGGCCTTCTATATGGCTTGGAAGCTCCATTGAGACTTTAAGACCCTCGAACTTAGTGCCAAAAGACGTGCCCTGCATTGACTTAATATAGTGATTAACAGTCCGGGGAGTGGCGGCTTCTATATGGTCAATCTTATCCCTTACCCCTGGGATAAAAGTTTCCAGACTGTTAATACATTCCTCACATATACGAGCTTTTTCTAATTGATATTCCTCTTCACTCAAATCGTCCCAGTCACTCCATTGTGCATTCAGAGAGGCGACTACCGTGTAGCGATCTTGATCGATGTGCGGGCGTGTCTCAGGATAGTAGACTGAAAAAGTGTGGCTGCTAGTTTTAATCGAGGTCAATTCTTCGATGGAATATTCTAATGCCCTGGAGGTAAAGATGAGATCTCCTATATTTGGAATAGTTTCACCCTTTTTGATACCCATATAAACTTGGCAAGAACTGGTGTTATTTCGTACGGACTTGACCTCCTTTACGAAGTCTTCCGTGAATTTTTCCTCCCCAACAAGCCACTCTATAGTATTACGAACATTTGCGTTAGAGAGTACAGCTTTACAGCTAATATTCCGGATAGGGTGCGCTTCATTACCGCTACTTTTACTGCGGGCTCTCACGCCGAATACCTTCCCATCTTGTACGTCGATTCCTTCGACAAGAACATTTTTTCGGACTTCACAGCCGTTGTTCTTAAGCTCATTTATCATTTTCTTGATTAAAGTGTCAGTGCCACCTTGAAAAGTGAATACGCCCTTACTCATAAAGTTAGAAAATACAATACCGTATGTGATGGCAGGATCATCTAAATGCGATCCATTAGCATAGGAGATCGGCTCCATAAGCAGACGGTGCACATCACTGCGACCCGGGAAGAATTCCTCAAACATCTCACCAGTTGTTTGAGTGTTATCATCGTAAAAATTCATTTGTCGCAGGTGGTCGTAGAAGCCTTCGACTTTTTCTCGATCTACTCCAAAATCGTCTACCAAAATGTTAGTAAAGTTCTCCCGCTCAAACGTTGTCCATACATTCATCTGCGGGTTGATAAAACGCACGTCCTTAAGCTGGTGAATGGAGTCGGCAATCTCCTTAGTCCAGTATTTGCGGCAACTCTTGATCATTCCGAAGGGGAATCCATGCAAAGAAATATCGAAGATATGACCACCCCTACGCTTAAACCAAGTGGCAAGTCCGCCGAATTGGTAGTGATGTTCTAGTAGCAATACTTTGTGCCCGTTTCTAGCTAAGTAATTCGCACCGGTCAGTCCTCCCAAGCCAGAACCCACAACTACCACGTCATATTTTTCTTCAATACCTTTGAGCCAGTCTAAAGCCATAATCTTAAAATTTGCATCTAGAAAGAACCTTATAATAGCTCTCCGGCAAGAGCGAATGTGTACTTTTTAGAACCTAATAACATATGAAATTCATTTATCTTTCGGTAAATTACAATGGCGGGAGTTAAATCTATGGCTGGCTCAATGCCTCTAGCAACGCTCGCAGCTTTAGATCAGTCTCACGCATTTCTCTTTGCGAGTCTGAGCCAGCTACTATGCCAGCTCCAGCATATAGGCGCGCAAGCTCGCCCTGAATCAGGGCTGAACGTATCCCTACGATCATTTCTCCTTCATTAAGATGATTAAACCAGCCTATAACTCCTGCATATAGGCCTCGTTCGATCTGCTCTAACTCACTAATTTGAGGTAATGTCGCCTCGCGCGGGGAACCGCCAACTGCTGGAGTCGGGTGCATTTCGGCAAGAATGTCGAGTATATGTACCGAATCATTTAGCCTAGCCTCGATTCGAGTGCTCAGATGTTGGACATTCGCTAGCGACAGAAGTCTGGGTTCTCGCTGCGCTCGACCAACAACCCCTACATACCTCAGGCGGCGTAAGATCGATTCGCGCACGCAGACATGTTCATGTAAATCTTTTTTGCTTTCGAGCAATCCACGAGAGTACTTTGCGTCCTCACTGGCGCTTGCACCGCGTGGCGCCGAACCCGCAATCGCCTCTGTTAACAAGTGCCCATTTCGAATCTGTAACAAACGTTCGGGTGTAGATCCAATAAAACTACTAGCATCGCCGCCACTAAATGAAAAAGTAAAGCAACCTGTAAAACGCTCCCGTAGTTTGTTCAACACATTTAGAGGTTGCCAAGGCTGGTCCGCTACCAACTCCACACACCTGGCTAAAACAATTTTCTCATATGCTCCCCTATCGATAGCTTTTAGCGCTTTCTTTACCGACTGTGCAAACAGGCCTGGCATCAACTCTCGGCTTGTCTTTATTTCAGGTCGCTGTGAAGCCTCACCATGCTCTGCATCCGGCAAATATTCGAATACACCGAATTTCCTGTAAGCACTCCAGACTCGCGAAACAAGACTGTCGATATCTGTGTCTGCTTCTATCTTAAGGTTGGCTACTGCGCGATATTTTCCCTTCGAGCGAGAGACCTGCCAACGAGGAAGAAATACTGTTGCGGCGGGGAAAGAATAGTCTTCCGAGACTGAATCATCAAAAGTAAATGCAATAAAAAAATGCGGCCCAGTAAAAGCCCCATCTAGATCTCCTACTGCTATAGTATTATCTAAGATATCTTCGGAAAAAGATTTCACTGCCGCAAAACGATCCGTGCCATTAAATCGTGCCTGCACCACCGCCTCGGCTGCAGCTACTGCCTCATTATCCGCTGCACGCTCGATGTAGCAGTGTAACTCACTTGGGTCGTAAATCGACTGCAGGACGGCGAGTGGATCTATATGATTTACCAAAAGTGAAATACTTGCTATTTGAAAATGACTTTTGCTACGGGAAGTGTCACGGCAACCTTCCAAAAGCTCTCGTAACGCAGCCTCATTGCGCTCTGGTAACATTTTGGAAGGAATAATTTGCATAAATTCCATCAAAGCATGACAAGTAGAAACAGCAACCTGGTAATGAATATTACATTCAACAAGTTTTGTTTGCTCCTAGCCGTAAGGCACTGTTAACACTTTTAATACAGATCGTATACATGCAGCCTCCATTCCCCTCCATTAATTTTAAGACCGAACTCAACGAAGAGCAATACGCCGCAGTAACTGCACCCCCAGGACCAGCACTTGTCTTGGCTGGGGCAGGATCTGGGAAAACGCGTACCCTGACCTATCGCGTAGCTTACCTGCTACACGAAGGAGTGCAGCCCTATGAAATTCTCTTACTCACCTTTACAAATAAGGCCTCACTAGAAATGCTCGAACGAGTCGAAGACCTCACTGGTGTCTCTCGAAGATATCTCTGGGGTGGAACTTTTCATAGTATTTCTCAGCGTATACTTCGCATACATGGCGAACTGATAGGTCTGAAGCGCCACTACACAATTCTCGACGAGGGTGAAGCTGAAACCATCCTCAAAAGCGTCATTCAAGCCATCGACCCAAAATTTATAAAATCTAAAAATTACCCAAAACCAAAAGTTTTAGCAAACTTGATAAGTTACGCACGCAATACATGTCGCTCAACTCGTGAAGAAGCTGACGATCGCTACCCTTTTCTCGAGGGTATGTCCGAAAAAATTGAGCAATTTTATCAAGGTTATCAGGAGTCCAAGCTGAAACAACAGGTTGTGGACTATGACGATCTACTCGTCTATCTACTGCGCCTACTAAAGGAGCAACCCGATATTCGTAAACAATATGGAGATCGGTTTAAACACATCCTTGTTGACGAGTTTCAAGATACCAACCGCCTACAGTCCGATATTATAGATCTGCTCTGCGGGCATCACCAAGTCATGGCCGTGGGCGATGACGCGCAGTGTATCTACACATGGCGCGGCGCGGACTTTAATAATATTATGCGTTTTGACGAGCGACATCCCGGTACGCAAATCCATAAGATTGAGACAAATTACCGGAGCTCTCCTGAGATCCTAGCCTTAGCCAATGCAGTCTTAAACGCTCAACCTACATCTTTAGGCTACTCAAAAGAATTACGTGCAGTTAAGCCCTCTGGTGAGCGGCCCTACTTTGTGCCAGTAATGGATACTAGAGGGCAGGCGCGATTTATTATTGAGCGCATCAAAGGATTAGTCGACGAAGGCCGCGATCTCTCTGAAATCGCTGTACTTTACCGAGCACACTTTCAGGCTATGGACCTGCAGATGGAGTTAACTAGGCTAAATATTGATTACCAGATTACCAGCGGCGTACGATTCTTCGAGCAAGCACATATAAAAGATTTTACCGCACAACTGCGCTTCGCTTCGAACCCTGCAGACGTATGCGCATTTTCCCGATTCGCCTGCCTGCTTCCTAAAGTAGGCACTAAGACTGCTGAGCGTATACACAAATTCACCCTCGAGCGTGCTTCAAAGTTAGAAAAGAATTTTTGTGATGTTTTAACAACTGAGGAAGTCCTTAAAAAAGTACCTAGCGAAGCGAAAGAGGAGTGGTCCTCGCTGGCTGAAACTATTAAAGAAATCTCCAATGCATTAGACGAAAAATCACCCAATGAACTCGTCCAGTTAGCACTCGACGGTTGGTACAGTAGCTACATTAGAGAGATTTACCCCAACTGGACTGAACGGGCTGATGACCTTCAAAGTCTGATCAGTTTCGCTTCGCGCTACGAGACTATGGAAGAACTATTGGCCCAACTGGTACTACTTGCCTCCGAGAGCAACGAACGCACACCCGAAGAGGCAAGAAATTGCCTCCGCCTGACTACCATCCACCAGGCTAAAGGCCTCGAGTTCCCAGTTGTCTTCATTATCGGACTTGCCGATGGGACTTTCCCACTTAAGCGCACTATTGATACTGGAGACCTAGAAGAAGAACGACGCCTCTTTTATGTAGCTATTACTCGCGCCATGGAAGAACTCTATATGAGCTACCCTATGCTCAATCAACAAGGCAACCAAGTCATGCGACTAAACCCCAGTCGTTTCATTCAAGAAGTCGAACCTAGTAAGTACGAAACCTTGAGAATCGCACCAACAAGGGGATATTAGCAAGTAGCGATGAGCCTACTTAACAAGTTATTCAGCACTTAATTACACCAGTTGCTATTAATCATAGTATCAAAAACCGAAGTGGTACTCTAGCAAATCAACGCATCGACTTCCGCTTTCCATTTTGCACGAATACCCTCGTCTATCGAGGCAACCTCAAAACCATTCTTAGCGATCTGCTTCAATTCCTCTTTGGTAAAATCTAGCCCTGCACTTAGTGCGGCATATTCATCTACCACGGTATTGCCAAAAGAAAATGGATCGTCCGTACTTATCGTACAACGAAGCCCCTTATCGAATAACTTTCTGATAGGGTGTACCTCCAATCGGTCTAT
>CACKVQ010000026.1 GCA_902603705.1 Puniceicoccaceae bacterium | reverse complement strand
AGAAGCTTTTCGATAATCGTTCCCCTAAAATAGTCGGCACTAAACGATTTAAGGTATTCTATGCCGTCCAGATTGGTTCACGGCCAATGCGTATAAGATTTTATTGCAATAGGATTGAGCGTCTTGATCCTGGCTATCGTCGGTATCTAGAAAAAGCGATAATTCACGATTTCCGTCTTAGCGGTTGCCCTGTCCGTTTTGACTTGGTTGGTAAGGATCGCCGTTATGAAGAGGAGGGTGAAGTCGCACCAAGACATAATGACAGAATTCAGCAAAAATCCCGGTTAAAGAAAATGGGTCCTGAAGCTGTAAAGCTAGATACGAAGCACCCAGAGCAACGCAAAAAGATCTTCCAAAAAAAAGCCGCTCACAATAAGCGCGGTGCTAGAAAACGTTAGATAATTCTAATATCACTCTAATTACGTAGTTTGTGCTTTCGGAGTTGTTACCACGAACGTACGAATTAGCATTTGCCATTTGTGGTCATCAGCACACATTAGCTTTACTGATATGACAGAGCAAAAAAATAGTCCTGAAAATACGCACGACCTCTATGCAGTGCGTTTAGAGAAACTTGAGAATCTCTGCAAAGAAGGCCGAAACCCATTCGCTTCGAACTGCCTGCAGACGCACACCTCAAAAGAAGCGGCTGATCTCTACGAGGCAGATATTCCTGATGAGGAGCAACCTAAAGTCGCTGTTGCGGGCCGTATTGTAGTATTTCGCGTAATGGGTAAAGCTAGTTTTATTAAAATTCAGGATCGGGACGGGCAGATCCAAGCCTATGTGACTCGCGACGAGCTTGCAGAGGGAGAATACAACACTTATTTTAAGAAGCTTGATGTAGGCGACATAATCGGTGTGGAAGGACGCCTGTTTAAGACTAAGACTGGTGAAATTACTGTACGCGCGCAGAGTTACATACTTGTTACTAAGTCTCTTCGACCACTCCCTGAGAAATGGTCTGGTTTGACGGATGATGATAAGATCTACCGCCAGCGCTATTTAGATTTAATAGTAAACAAAGACTCACGCAAACGTTTTAAACAGAGAGCAAAGATCATACAGGAGATGCGCACTTTTCTGTGGGATCGTGATTTTACTGAGGTGGAAACTCCTATGTTGCAATCAGTGGCAGGTGGGGCTGCTGCACGCCCCTTCATTACTCATTCTAATGCATTAGACTGCGATTTTTATATGCGTATTGCCCTAGAGCTATATTTAAAGCGCATGCTCGTGGCTGGTGAGGATCGAGTTTTTGAGATTGGCCGCGTCTTCCGAAACGAGGGTTTATCTAGACGGCACAACCCTGAGTTCACAATGTTGGAGCTTTACCAAGCCTACACCGATTTCCGTGGTATGATGGAGTTGACCCAAAGTCTTATTCAACATGTAGCGCAAGCTGTGATTGGAAGCTTAGAAATTGCGAGGCCAGAAGGTAAGGTTATCCATTTGGGTGGTGAGTGGCGAGAAGCCAAATATAAGGATTTAATTTTGGAATGCACAGGAGATGAAAAATGGTTCGATTATAGTCGTGAAGAAAAACTCCAAAAAGCCCGTGCTCTTGGAATCGAAGTAGACGGTGAACTCGAAGATTACGAGATCACAAATAATGTATTCGAAAAGCTAATTGAGCCCACGCTCATCGAGCCTACTTTTGTTACATATATACCCAAAGAACTTTGCCCACTTGCTAAGATCACTCAAGAGGACGATAGCACAATCGATGTTTTTGAACTTTGTATCAATGGACAGGAGATAGCGCCCGCTTACTCAGAACAGAATGATCCTATCATTCAGCGTGAAATGTTCGAAGCGCAAGTTGGCGAAGAGCAGCATGATATGGACGGTGATTTCTTAAATGCTCTTGAGCATGGTATGCCTCCAGCAGGCGGAATGGGCCTAGGTATCGACCGTCTTATCATCCTTTTAACAGGTGCCGAAAGTATCCGTGACACGATACTTTTTCCGAGTTTGAAGCCAATAAAGAAGGAGAGGTAGTGCTTCCTACGCAGAAATGTACCTTTAATATTGAAGCCTGTAAAAATCCAATTAACCATAAAGTTATGAGTAATAAAGAGTATAAAATATTAGGTAAGAACATGCAGACCATATCCCTTTATTATGGGCTCTTTTTGATCGCTTGGGGCATAGTAGTAAAAATAGTAAGCGGTAGTGGTTCTCCTACAGCTTTAATCCCTAGTTTTATTGGTGTGCTAATTAGCCTGTTTGCTATCTTAGCGATAAAAGTGCCTAATCAGAAAAAACTCTTTATGCACATAGTAGTCACCTTTGGATTACTTACCTTTTTGGGTGGATTTCGTGTGCTCAAAAATCTCGATAATTTATTTGCGGATAAATTCTGGGCTGATCTATCACAGATCATGATGGTATTAACGGGAGCGTTATTTACTTATCACTGTGTTCAGTCCTTTTTGTTTGTGCGTAGAAACAAGTAACTAACTTATGTTTAATTTAAGCTTCATTGCGTGTTCAGTTAAGTACTAATAAAACGAATTAGTTTTCTTAATTATTTTAGCAATTAATTTGCAAGTCTTGGAAATACAGACCTATTAATCAAATAACGTAAATTTATTTATAAAAATGACAGACGAAATAGCAGTTGAAGACTTAAGTAATCCAAAGGATTTATTAATTTTATATGGTACCGAGACCGGAAATGCTGAGGCGCTAGCGGATGAAGCAGCTGAAAAAGCTAACGAGATGGGATTCACTACTAAAATTAGCAATATGCTAGATATTGAATTATCTGCTCTGAAAAGTGTAGTTAATTTACTTGTAATCGTGAGCACGTGGGGAGATGGGGAGCCGCCCGACGATGCGCTTGATTTGTACGAGTCTCTCGACTCAGATTCAGCCCCGCTACTAAGTCAGTTGAAATATTCTGTACTAGCACTTGGTGATACTAGCTACGAATATTTTTGCAGGGCAGGTAAAGATTTTGACGCTCGCCTAGAAAAATTAGGGGCTAAACGTATATTTGATAGAAGAGATTGTGACGTTGATTTTGATGATGACTTTGAAGAGTGGTCTAGTGGTGCATTGAAAGCTTTGTCCTCCTAGATATATCTTTTATCACGGTTTATAATTAGTTATATTAAATAGTCATTTGGCTACTCAAGTACAGTTTTGCTATTTAATGAACTATGTAACATATTCATGTGTAAAAACTCTTTTTTCGCTGATTAATAAAAAAATTTAGTAATTACTTAATTAGTTATTCGTTTATTAATTATTCTTAATTTAACCCCAAATTTATGAGAATTTTTAATGTTTTGTTAGTGCATTTGCTCTTCACGCAATTTGTGTGTGCCTTGGTTCCAGCTCCTAGCGACATCTATGTAGGTAAAGGTTACAATAATGGTGCTTATAACAACGGTGAGTATTATAGTTTTTTTACGGACCAAGATCTTGATAACCAAATATACATTTCTGACTATATTTTCTATAAGGGTAGTGTCTATACTTTTCACAAAATTACAGGGAATAGCCATCCGTTTTACTTAAGTGATATTCCTAATAACTCTACAGACTCATACCATTTTGGCTCGCTTAGTTTTGAATTAGAAACCGATTATAATGTTAGTCAATCTGACGGAATTAGACCTTCAGAAAGTATTACTATAAATATTCCCGCAAATTACAATAATGCCCTGCATTATTACTGTACAATACCATTCCATACTAGCATGGTTGCACCATTAAATGTTGGTGACCCACCTTCTTATATTGATAGCAGTCGTTTAATTATTACCGAAGTAGATCGTCAAGCAGGCTTTATAGAAGTTACTTATTTTGGAAATGATAGCGGTATATTAGAATCAGATACAGATATTACTAATGTACTTGGTGATTCTATAAGCTTAATTTCTGGTACGAGCTTTAGCTCTGGTCAGACAAAAGTGTATAATAGAAACGTATCAGGCTCGGGTCATCTGCAGCTTATAGCATTAGATGCCACCAACCCAGATTATTGGGTAACTGCTCAGAATAATTTAAATAAGGGATATTTTTTTGATGAGCGTATAATTGCTGACCCACTACCTGATGTACCTCAAGGTGATATAGCTATAGGTTTACAGACGGTGGTATCCGATCTTTCTCATCTTATCGGTCTATGTGATCCTAGTGATGGATCGGGTAGGCTTTTCTTGATTGAACAAGCAGGTAGAGTTAAAATTTTAAATCCCGACGGATCTATTTCACCAAATAATTTATTAGATGTTTCATCTAATTTAACGACTCAAGTTTTAAATAATACTTACGACGAGCGAGGCTTACTAGGCATGGCCTTGAGCCCGAGTTTCGCTTCTGATGGAACATTATTTTTCTACGCAAGTTACTCTAAGGGAAATGGGGTCCCAGATTTCACTATCCCACCCCAAACGCTTATAATGGATGGAACTGATTATGATAACATTGATCATCATAGTGTTATTATTAAAAGAACCATTACAGACGATAATGTTAATGGCATATTCGATCATCTAGATTCGTTTGAAGATACGGAAATTCTTAGGTTTGAACAACCTACTACAAATACATTTGCGCACTACGGTACAGGCTCTAATCATAATGGCGGTCACCTTTTCTTCGATTCAAATGGGTATCTCCTGGTAGCAATTGGTGATGGTGGTGACGCCAACGATACTGGTAATGGCCATGTTGTTATTGGTAATGGGGCCGACGCTAGTAGTATTTTAGGTACGCTAATACGCGTGGATCCAAACGGTAATAATAGCACTAATGGAAAATATGGAATACCTGCTGATAATCCCTTTGTTGGACATGCTAGCTATCTTCCAGAAGTATATGCATATGGATTTAGGAATCCGTGGACCTTCTCTCAAGACCCTGTAACTGGAATAATTTATTCGTCTGATTCTGGCCAAAACACTATCCAAGAAGTTAATAGGGTTTTACCTGGTAAAAACTATGGCTGGAGGGCAAAAGAGGGGAGTTTTCTATTCGATCCGATTACAGGTAATGTCGGATCACTGTACAATGCTCCTGCAGTAAGTGGGTTGGAAGATCCTATAGTTGAATACGACGGTGACCAAGGAGATGCTAACATAATAGGTGGTCATGTATATAGGGGTTCATTAATCCCAGAGTTACAAGGTTCATATATATGCGGAGACTATGGTCCTATATTCTCGCAGTCAGGGGAGCTTTTCTACGTTGAGGGTTTGAGTGGCACGCCTGTATTAAAAAGATTTCAGATAGGCGTGACTGATAGAGACTTACTATCAGACGTGCGCGCCTTTAGTGTGGATGCAGAAGGAGAGATTTATTTTGTTGGTAATAGCGGCAGCCAAAGTAGTCTTTACAAAATAGTACCTTTAGCACATGTTAATATAGATTGCGACAATGGTATAAAGCTAACAGTTACTGGCGATGAAGGTAGCGAGATTACTTTACAAAAATCTGATGATTTAGATTTTTCAGATGCAGAGGATATATCTGTAGATAATGGTAAGTTGATTCAAACTTACTCGCCCGAAGGTCAAGCGTTCTTCAGGGTAGTCGCGGAGTAGACTGTTTGTTATATCAGATAGCAAAATTCAGTTCAATTTCATTAGGTGGTACAAAAACCTTACACAAGGGTCTATTCTTTTAGAAGAGTCATACGTTTGAGCCTTATAATCAGACTCGATTACTTACATTTCTATCGTACATCTTTGCTTATGCAGTAGTCTTTTATTACTATAAGTAACTAAATATCAATGTCTTAAATAGTCTGTGATTGGAGAAATTTAGATGAATAACTAGTCAGATGCACGGGTTTAAAATTTTTTAAAAAAATATTTTACATTCATATATATATTATTTTATTACAAAAAAATCTATATAATTTCCCCTAAATTAATATGATTAAGGTTATATCCCTCTCTAGAGACTATGGTGATTTTAGAGCTGTTGATGATGTTTGCTTTGAAATCAAAAAAGGTGAAGTGGTAGGTCTTCTTGGCCCCAATGGCGCGGGTAAGACGACTATTATGAAAATTTTGACAGGCTATTTGGAGCCTACCAACGGGAAAGTCCATGTAGACGATTTAGAAATCAATACAGATACGCGAGCAATACAGTCGCGAATAGGTTATCTACCAGAGAATTGTCCAGTGTGGCCCGAAATGACCGTTATTGATTACCTCGAATATTTGGCCAATCTACACGGTGTCGATGAAAGTAAAACCCAAAAAGTAGTAGCAGATGCTATCCGACGAACAGCGCTTAAGGAAAAGGCCACAGCATATATTCAGACACTATCTCGTGGTTATCGTCAACGCGTGGGTGTAGCGCAGGCTATACTACATAATCCTGATATTATAATCTTGGATGAACCTACAAACGGTCTAGATCCAACGCAAATTTTACAGATGCGCGAATTAATACGCGAGCTATCAGAGACAGCTACAATTATATTATCGACGCATATTCTTCAAGAAGTGCAAGCTGTTTGTGAGCGTGTATTGATTATGCGTGGAGGAAAGCTAGTCGTTGATTCATGTATAGATGAACTCCAATTAGTTCGCCAAATTCGTGTTACTATAGACAGCCCTAATGCAATTGAATATTTAACCAGTGTTGCAGATGTTTCTTGTGTCAAGAAGCAGGAAACTGAAAATGGTAAGACATCTTACTTGCTTGATTGTGAGGAAACAGTAGCACCGGAGGTAGCATCGGTAATCATTAGTTCGGGTGATAAACTTTTCAGTCTTTCACCCGAAATACGTAATCTGGAAACTGTTTTTGCGGAAGTAAATACCGTTGATTCACAGCTTAATCTAAGGGCATCGGAATGAACCAATTGATCAAAATATTTCGTAAAGAGTTTAATGCTTATTTCGCTTCGCCTGCTGCATGGCTATTCATTGGAGCTTTTCTTATTGTAACTTTATTCGTATTTTTTTGGGCAGAAGCATTTTTCGCCAGAAACATAGCGGATATGAAACCTTTCTTTAATTGGGTTCCCGTCCTACTTGTTTTTCTCGTTGGTGCACTGAGTATGCGCACTTGGTCGGAAGAGCGTCGTTCAGGAACAATTGAGAGTCTTTTAACTTGCCCTGTTGGAGCTTTCCAAATCATTCTTGGAAAGTTCTTAGCTAATCTTTCTTTAGTAGGTTTATCTTTACTACTTACTTTACCATTAGCTTTCACGGTTTCAATGTTGGGTCCATTAGATTGGGGGCCAGTCATTGGTGGTTATGTTGCTAGTATGTTCTTGGCAGCAGCCTATGTTGCAATAGGCCTTTACATGAGTGGACGAACGGATAATCCAATCGTGGCCTTGATACTAACTGTATCCTGTGCGGGAGCATTCTATATGATTGGCTCCAATATGCTGACAACTTTATTTAGTAACCGAGTAGCTGGAATTTTAGAGCTAATTGGTAGTGGTTCGCGTTTTGATTCTATTACACGTGGTGTCTTGGATATTCGTGACATCTATTATTATCTATCTATAGTTGGTATATTTTTAATACTTAATATGCTCAGTCTAGAGCGTATACGTTGGGCTGGTAATCGTTCGCAAAGCAATCACCGTCACTGGTTGTTTTTTACTTTTTTAGCAGCAACTAATATGTTTGTTGCCAATATTTGGCTGAGCTCAGTGCGAACGGTACGAATTGATCTTACAGAAGGAAAGTCTTATTCACTTTCTCCAGCGACTAGTGATTATATTGCTCAAGCATATGAGCCGATATTGATTAGAGGCTACTTCTCACAAAAAAGCCATCCTCTGTTAGAGCCACTTGTTCCTCAGCTTAAAGATTTACTTGAAGAATATCAGGTAGAAGGTGGCTCTAAGATAAGAGTTGAGTTTATCGATCCACATAGTGATCAAGATATTGAGGCAGAAGCTGCTGATAAATACGGTGTTCGTCCTGTGCCTTTTCGAATGGCAAGTAGATATGAAGCTGGTGTCGTTAATTCTTATTTCGATTTGGTGATTGCTTATGGGAATGAATATGAGGTGCTTTCTTTTAATGACTTAATTGAGGTCAAATCTTCAGGTCGTGGCGATCCTGAGGTGTTGTTGAACAACCCAGAATACGCAATTACTAGTGCCTTGCGTAAAGTAATAAGCAGCTACCGTTCAGGTGGCGATGTTTATAGTGACTTGCCTGAAAATATCAGCTTTAAAGCATACGTTTCGCCATCTACTAAGTTGCCTCAAGTATTTTCCGATTTTCGAGACGTTTTAGAAAATACATTAAAAGATATTGTGAAAGAATCAGAGGGTAAGCTAAGTTACGAATTTTCTGACCCAGATGCAGGTTTAGGAAAATTAGCTGAGCAACTCAACAAGCAATATGGTTTTGTTCCGCAGATCGCTGGGCTTTTTGATACTAATCCATTTTGGTTTTATATGGTACTGGAAGGTAAGAACCAATCAGTACAGATTAGCCTACCAGAAGAATTTTCTGAAATTAGTCTCAAAAAAAATATTGAGTCTGCACTCAAACGAATGGCTCCTGGCTATATGAAGACAATTGCTGTTGTCGCACCTGAGCGTCCAGAGCAACAGAATCCATATATGCCACCGCCTCCTGGAAATAGTTATAATGATTTGCGTGCTGTATTAGAAGAGAATGTACGCATTATTGATACCGATATTTCACTAGGAAGTATTCCTACGGATGTTGATATGCTACTTCTACTTGCGCCAGAAAATTTGTCCGAAAAAGCTATTTTTGCGATAGATCAATTTTTAATGCAGGGAGGATCAGTCGTAATATCAACTGCTCCATTTAACGCTAGAATAAATAACTCACTTGAAGTATCACCCTATGATTCTGGGCTTAATAACTGGCTCGAAAATATGGGCTTTAAGATTGAAAACCGAATGGTACTGGATCCGCAAAATGCATCATTACCGATACCTGTTCCTCGCAATGTTGGACCAATATCCTTAAACGAGATAGTAATGATGCCGTATCCACATTTCCCCGACGTGCGCCCTGAAGGTCTAAGTGATGAACATCCTGTTACAGTCGGTTTGAACCAGCTCACTCTTAATTGGGCATCGCCCATTTTACTGAGAGCTGACAATTATCCTGAAAGAGAATTTGTTGAGTTAGTTAAGTCCTCACCTGACAGCTGGACTTCTGATCGGAGTGATGTAATGCCTGATTATCAACTCTATCCGCAAACAGGTTTTCCTCCTGCGGAGACGCGAAACTCATATGTTATGGCGGCATTGAGTCAGGGTCGATTTGTGTCTTATTTCAAGGGAAAAGAGTCGCCGCTACTTCCAGAAAAATTAGAAGCTAAGGAAAGTGATGAAGAAGGTAATAATGAACAAGAGGATGATAAAAGTACGGTTTACGGCTCAGTGATACAAAGCTCTTCTGATTCTGCCTGCTTAATCGTTATTGGCAGTAATAGCTTTGCAGAGGATATGGTACTTAATATTGCATCACAAGGTGTTGGTTCTGAGTATAATGCTCCGCTTGAGTTCATTCAAAATTTAGTCGATTGGTCACTCGAAGATTCTGGCTTGCTCGGCATTAGAAGTCGTGCGCAACTTGCACGAATACTTTACCCTATGAATGAATCAAAACGTCGTACCTTTGAGTATGGTAATTATGCAGCTGTTTTAGTTGGCTTGTTCCTTGTGTGGTTAATTCGTTTGATTTTAAATAAGCGAAAATATTTAAAGTATAATCAATATCTGGAGGAGATTTGATCAAATGAAAAAGAATTATCTACTCAGTGGATTTTTGGCTATCCAAGTTTTAGCTTCTTATTTTGTCCTTACTAGCGGGGATGGACTACAAAGCCATGAAGGTATACATAAATTATTCGAATTCGACTCAGAGAATGTGGATGAAATTTTGATCGAAGATAATAATGGAAATATTTCTGTACTCAAGCGCGATGGTGGAACTTGGTTAACCTCTGAAGATTTCCCTGCTGATAATGATCGTATTATACGTCTTTTAGAGCGCCTTGGAGAAGTAGATCATGGCCTCGCAATCGCTAGTTCACTTGGTGCATTAAAACGTTTTGAAGTAGGTAAAGATAACTTTCAACGTCGCCTTAAATTGTCTAGTGGTGGTAATGCTGATATTGAATTCTACCTTGGAACAGGAGCAGGTGCTCGTCGCAGCCATGTTCGACTTCTAGATCAAAATAATATCTACGCAGCTACGATAGGTAGTTATGATTTACCAGCCGATATCGCTCAATGGCAGAATAAAGAACTTATTCAAATCCAGATAGACGATATAAAGTCAGTAAATCTTAGTAATTTAAGTATAACGCGTAGTCCTCAGATTAATACTGATGTCGATGGTAAAGAAATAGAGCCCATTCAAGATGTGATTAGTTGGAAGCCTGTAGGACTCGCCGATGATGAGGCTTTTAAGCTAGAGGAGTTTGAGTTGCAGTTACGTAATCTTGCAACACTCCGTTACGATCGAGCATTTAATGGATCAATTATTGAAAGTGATATCCAGGCAGAAATTTCAGTCTCATATGGGGATCTTAGCCGTAACTATAAATTTGCAAAGGCTCCAGAAGAAGAAGGCTTCTGGCTCGAGGTTTCTGACATTGATAAACTGCTAGAGGTTAATCAATACAACGGGAGCAGGATTATTGAAAATCTGACTAGAACTAATCTCGTCGAGAAGCCCCTTACAGACGATATTTCTATTGAAAATGAAGAGGAGGATACAGCAAGCACTTCACCCTGAGTCTCCAATAATTAGCATTTTAAGAAGTAATATTTTTTAATGAACGTGTTTATAATGCCATCATTGAATCTTAAATTAAAAGATTAATCAGTAGAGGACATTATATACTACCGAATTTTTACGAGTCGATTTCACACAACATAGAAAATAAAGAAGACTTCCAAAATTAAAACAGAGGAAGATGTCTCTGGGGTAAATGTCATTATGATTTTATCAGCTATACCTCTAAGTGTCTTAACATGATCTTGGCTACTATTTACATCAAGATCGCCAAGTGAGGTATTCCCCCACCACATTTGACCAGAAATTTTATCCCATGATGTCCAATTATTTCGCAGTACTAGCTAATTTTGAAAAATTCCAAAAGCATCTCCGGATGTTTCTGTCAGATCAACCTAACTACCACTACCAAAACCAAAACCGCTACTGAGTCTAGGCCCATCGTAAAATGGACTACAACACCCTGAGGAATCATGACATATGATCCTGTTGGAGTGAGCCATCTGCTAGGCTGATTTGTAAAGTGGCCATGGAAAGGTTGTAATTGTATGCAGAAACTAGAGAAGTATAATCGAATATAACTCGATCATTTGTGTCTAAAGTGCCTGAATAAGATGTATCATTAATAGTTATTATTATGTCAGCCTTAAGGATGGAACATGTAGCAAATAGTATAAAAAAAGTCGCTGAACAAAGCACTCAGCGACCTTTAGCAAGTTGATATTAGTCTTATCCGTGAATTTCTGAATATTTAACAGATGTTCCGCGGTAGGTAATTGTTGGATCAATACTGCGAAGATCTTGGTTATGTTTCTGATTTTCTGCAGTTACACTAGCATGATTAGAATGTGATCCTCGGTAGCTTAG
>CACKVQ010000025.1 GCA_902603705.1 Puniceicoccaceae bacterium | reverse complement strand
AGGGTAAACTCGATGGCCAATTCTCGTTATATAGAATTATTAAGGAGAACGACAATGAATTTAGGTATCCAGATGGGCTACTTCGTGAGATTTATAGCTTTGATTCATTTGGCGCTGAATACCCAGAGTTGTACAATGATAATGGTACATTAATTACTTCAAATCTACCTGGACGAAGAAGTATCGGCGATGAAACGCGCTCGGATGGCCTCGAATTAGACCTAACTTATAATCCAACGAAAAGGTTGAGTTTTATTGCCTCTTATAATCATAACTTAACCAATGAGATAGAGAAACTGCACCCGCTAGTAAATAATCCTGATGATTGGGAGCTATTTGGTAGGCCAGATCATCGTGCCACACTAACTGCTCGTTATAAGTTTACGGATGGTCCACTTCGTAATTTGGTAGTTGGTGCCTCTCAGCGCTTTCGTTCTGCTTCTGTGCAGACTCGTTTTGATCTAGATTTTGATGATAGCAATGATGGGCAAGTTGACCGTACCGAAAGAGTCAAACTTAAGTTCGGCGATGAGCTAACAACAAGTCTTTTTGCAACTTGGAATAAGAAACTAGGTACTTTACGGAGCTCTCCCACCCTTTATCTCTCAGCACGTGTGAATAATGTATTTGACGACCGTGATTTTACAGGTCGTGAGAATTACGGATATTATCCAGAATCTTTATCCTACAATCTCTCAGCGAAGGTTAAATTTTAGGCTATAAATTCCCTCATTTTTCCGAGGGTATAGTTCCGCTTATAATTATGTAAAATCACCAAGCTATCGCTTACAACTACTCAATAGTCCTTAATTATTATAAGAAATAAATTAGTTACTATATTGCTTTTTAGTTATTACAAAATCTACACCGCACAAATAAATCTTAACTATGTCATCTCAAAACAATACCCCTGTATTAAAATATAAAGAAAAGATTGCCTATGCCGGTGGAGATTTTGCCTCCAATCTTTCATTCCATGCGATCAATGTATTCTTGATGGTTTATTTGACTGATGTATTTGGTCTGAATGCCGCTGCAGTAGGGCTAATGTTGTTAGTCGGAGGAATTTGGGATGCTGTGAATGATCCAATGATGGGGGCAATAGCGGATAGAACAAATACGACTTCAGGTAAATACCGCCCGTATCTCAAGTGGTTTTCGATCCCATATGGCGTATTATTTTATGCGGTTTTTGCAGGACCTGAATTAAGTGAATTTGGAAAATTAGTCTTTATTTGGACTACTTACATTTCCATTAAAATGGTCTACACCGCCATCAACGTACCTTATTCAGCGTTAATGGGAGTAATTTCAGCCAACTCGGATGATCGATTTTCTCTATCAACCTTTAGGTTTATTGGGGCATTTGGAGCACAGCTTTTGGTGGTTCTCTTAACGCTTCCTCTGATTCAGTTAATTGGTGCAGGTGATGAGCAAAGGGGGTGGTCGCTCACAATGGCAATTTTTGGTATTTTATCAGTCGGGATGTTTTTTTTCTGCTACTTAAATACCAAAGAAAGGATTAAGCCTCAGCCTGAGAAAAAAGTTCATGTTAAAGATGATATTAAGTTTCTGCTAGGAAATGTCCCATTCTTGATCTTGGCCGTTGCCGGGATCTGCACACTTGCCAACGTAGCTATACGAAATTCCGTAACAGTATATTACTTTAAATATTTTATTGGGGTCGGTGAAGACCCTGTGTTTTCTATCAATCTTGGACTATTCCCCCTACATTTTGATATTATCACTGTCTTTATGACTACAGGTTCAATCGCCTTTCTAGTTGGCTGCGCTTTTAGTGGGAAAATCGGAAAGATATTTGGTAAGAGAAATACTTTAATAATACTTACTCTCATAAACGCTCTAGCGGTAATGTCTTTTTACATTATACCCCCAGAGTGCGTTAAATTAATTTTTTCGGTTAATATCTTTGCTAGCATAATTGCAGGACCAACACCTGCTATCGTATGGGCGATGTATACCGATGTTGCAGATTATAACGAATGGAAATTTGGCCGTCGCTCTACAGGGTTGATTTTTTCTGCAACAATGTTTGCTCAAAAGTTTGGTTATACTATCGGAGCCTCGGTAGCAGCAACTATGTTGGCATTTTTTGGATACATAGCCAATCAAGCCCAAACTGCTGAAGCACTAAATGGGATTCTGATGATGTATTCTATTATACCTGGAGTACTTGCCTTAATTAATGGCTTTATTCTCTTTTGGTTTCCGCTTACTCAAGAGCAAACAGAGTTGATGCAAAACGATCTTGCGATTTCGCGGGCGAATAGCGCTTAGAAATAGAGTGGGTTCCCCCTATCTAGTGTGCTTTTTACGTTTGAAGACGCGAACGTAGTCGACTTCCATTCTTTGAGGGAATGCGGCTTTATCGATGCCTTCTTTCCCGCCCCAACTACCTCCAACTGCGATGTTAAGGATTACATAAAAGGGATTATCCTTAAGAAAAGGCCAGTCGTCGTCTGGACGTTCACCCTTATCAATGACATGGTAACATACATCATCTATAAAGTAGCGGATCGCTTTGGTATTCCATTCGACTGAGTAGGTGTGAAAATCTTCCCAAACGTCATCCAGAATAACTTCTTTGCTAACGCCGGTACCATTCATAAAATTAGATACCTTTGAGTGAACTGCAGAGTATACATGATTTGGTTTAAACCCTACATGCTCCATAATATCCATTTCACCACAAAGTGGCCAAGGATTCTTGTCTTCATCACCCAAAAGCCAGATTGCGGGCCAAGTGCCACGACCCGTATTAAAGCGAGCTCGTGTCTCCACTCGTGCATGTACAAACTCTCTCTTTCCTCTTGTTATTAAACGGGCGGAGGTGAATTCCTGTGAGCCTAAAATAGACACTTTGGCATTCGAACCTTTCAATTCCTGTATTATTTCCTTAGAGCGTTTCGGAGTAACATCATTTAAGTGCGCCTCAATGATAAGTAGTCCGTCTTCTACCCGAGCGTTTTCAGGGAGTTCTGTGTAGTTTTGTAGCTCTTCGTTAAAGCCTAGATACCCATGCTCGTAGTCCCAAATTTCAGGATTAGGAGTACCATTATAGTCGAATTCATCAGACCAAGAAAGCTCCCACTGGTCTGAGTTAAAAGAAGCTTTAATATTTGTGTTCGCCATAGTGAAAGAGGCAAGAGAAGCGAACACCATGCTTATAGCGATGTTTAATATTACTTTACTGTTACACATATAATATATTGTTCAGATTTAATATGAAGGGGCAAAATTAAATGCCTTATGCTAGTAGAAGTGAAGAAGGGACAGTAACTTCGACGCGTCTTATAGTGCCATCACGCTGAGTAATAGATTTATATAGGTCGCGCGGGAACACGTCACAAATAGTCTCTTCTGTACTTCCTTCACTGGAATTAAAACGGATCTCAATAGCATTAGCTGACTTACATAATTTGTAGATAAACGGTACTTGGCAGTAGGTGAAGGCTAACTCGCCCGCATTAAGGTTGATAGATTCTCGCGACCCATCTGTATGTAAAACTTCAAAGATTCGTGAATCCTCAGAGAATTCCATAAGTCTCAGTAATCGCGGGTTGAGGTGAATTGTGCCAGAGCGTATTCGGAGACCTAGTTCTCCAAAACGGGTGATAATCTCTTCTTTCGCTTGCCCAGTCATGCCAGGTTGTTGCGCCCCTGCATATGATGGGGTGTGCGAATACGGATCGGTGGGGAAAGCCCCAAATTCTTGAGCGGTTTTATTCGATCCGATACCAGCTCGAATTTTATAATAGCGATCACCTAGTTCTTGAACTAGTTTTGGGTCTGAATTTGCGGACTCACTTTCTCGGAAGAAGCACTCCTGTACTGCTAAAAGTAGTTTTGAAACTTGGTGCCAATAAATACACCCTAAACCTTCGTAGGAAAACATCCCCCCACTACGACCTGTGAAAGTTTCGTGACTAAAAGCTTTTTCGTATATAGAATGTATTAAGCTTTTTTCTGATTGAATTAATTCGCCAAGATCTGGCTTTTTAGAGAGTGACTCAAGCGCTCTATCTAATGCTTCTGAATTTTCAATAGTAGGAGCAAAACGTACTATACCATTTTTGTCAGCTTTTATTAGAGAGATGTCTTTTGAGCAAAGCATGTCTTTTAATAATTTGGATCGGCTCAACTCTTTTTTATCAAGGATTCCCTTTTCTAGAAATTCAGGCAGTCTGCGATCCGGATAGAGCAGAAAGCTTTTTTGGCCGGCAGTGTATAGCGCACTATTAAACATCTGGTCGACTAAGTTAATCACTTCTTGGCTGTTTAGATAATCAGCGCTTAAAGCAGAGACTTGGCCTTCTAGCATCTCATATAGGCGAGTCACTTTAATCTCATCTTTTGGATTTTTATAGCTCAATAAATTGTAGCTATCCATCAAGCCGTCTTTTCGTTTGGCTGTCTCTAAAGTAGTCCTTAACCATTTCTCAGTCTTTTCCAAAAGTAGTAGTAGCTGATTCATCTTTACTGGGCATTTAGTGCTAAAATCGCCTGTATAAATTCTTTCTCGATAATATTGCCCAGCAAGGCCTAAGGACTGAAGGACCTTTGCACGTTCTTTAGAGTCTGTAGTTACTGAGATTATTCTCCGTGAGGGCTGATCAAAGATATTTGTTAGCGCCTTTACGAAGTCTGCCACTGCGCTGCTCATATCTAGTGTCTGTGTATCACTTATCCGTGACCACCAATTTAGGCAGAAACGTACGTAACGCAGTAAATATCCAGCAGTTACCATAGAGAGTCCATTGCCAACTAATGCATTATTTGCATCATTCCATTCAGGCCGCTCCGTATTCATCCAGATGCCACCTCCTGGAACAAAGTTACTAAGTTTGACTAGGGCAGGAATGAGAAGTTTTTCAATCAGTCCCGCCTTGTAAGCTCTATGGGAAGCATCTTTTAGAAGGAGTCCATCATAGCCTTCGGATTGCTCTTTAAGTCTGAGTGAATTACTGAGTTCGGTATCAAAAACGATGGTGGAGCGTGGGTTTTTAAAAATAGCTTCTAACGGCTTTATACGATATGGAACATTGGCAGATACGAAGAGGGCATCATTCAACCATTTATCGAGTACTTTGGGATCATGCGCTTGGAGAGCTTCAAGTAAGCGCAATAAATAGATAATTTGGTGATCTCCCCAATAACCGATTCCTGAAAATGGGTCCTCAGGGTCAACTTCTTCCCAGTCGAAGCTACCATTAAAAACGCGATACGGATTATAACCGTCCATCGTCGAAGTGTTCAGGAATTTAACTACCACGTGTTCGAGAAAGTTAGGGTAACTGATACATAGAGCTTCCCAATTTTGAAATATGTCACGCCAGTTACCTTGATAAGCCAGGACAGGATCTCCGGCAGCATCATGGGTACAAATCATGAATTTGTTCCAAGGTCGGCTAGGGTCTCCGTGACGGCGACTAAACGTAATTGGTAAGTACTCTAAGAAGAGTCGTAATACATCCGTATCACCTAGCGCCTCAATCTGCGTACGGCAGACGTCGTAAGCCATCGAGTCTTTGAATTTACTAAGGCTTTCTTCATGTGCGCTGTAGAGCTTTGGATTCGCAGCTTTAATGTGCTCTTGCAAGTCTTCTCCATCAATTACATAGTTCTTTAAAAATACCCCACCTCGCATGGAATTAAAGAGAACATTAGCAGTGTGGTGTAATTGATTCATGCGATCTTTGCTCTCCTGAAAGGCATCTGCACCTGCAAGTAGTTCTCTTAATTCCTCATCGTTCTTTGCTATGGCAGCATCAATAGAAGCTTTAGCGACTTTAGGGTCCCCATCTAGTTCTTTAGAGCGCCCTACGAGTTCTGCCGCGTCTAATTGACAATCCATCAATAGTAGCCAATCGCGTGTTTGACCTGCTGCTATTTTAATCTCGGCATCTAACCAGTAAGCTCCACGTTGACCGCGATTTAATGAGCAGGTGCTAGGTGTAGCGTTGCGCTTCATAGATTCTGGTGCATCAACAGCCAGCGTAACTTTAGCTTCGGGTAATCCATAGGACCAGGCGCAGTTACAGTATAGATTTTCCATCGGGAACGGGCGGTCTGTGATTCCTGAAGCAGTTGAGTAAACTGCCATACGTGAATCTGGTAATATTTCACTTTGTTTGTATGCGTCCGCTAAAGTGCTCCTAGTGGCTTGGAGTCGAGAATCTATTTTAGGCGGCATTATATTAGCGACTCCGTCGATCACTCGTAATTTACGTAAATCTGAGCCATTGTTTTTAATACGTACACGACGAGCTAAGCCGTAGCGACCTGCTGGCTCCCATGAATATGTAAAGGATAAGCTTCCATCATTTATTTGCTCTGAGAATTCAATGCGATTGCTAAGCTCTGTTTTGGATAAGATTCTTTTACTATATAAATGGCTCTCTGCATTAGGTGAGAAGGGTTCCCATAGAGTGTCGTCTTCAAGCCGAATTAGGGTCCGGGGCCCCGTAATGCCATAGCTATCATGTATTTTATCGACTGTGACATACGGAAAGATGACCTGGTCTTCGCTTCCCCTTCCAGCACTTAGCGATCCATGGCTTGAAACGTAGGTCCAAAGATTATCACGACTTACCAGCGACATAAAGAACGGTGGCATTTTATCATACCCGTCGATGTAAATAGTTTCAGTATTGCCTTTATTAGTAGGGTTTCCTGTTTTGTTACTTGGTATCATTATAGATAAAATCCCTGATAGTTATAAAAAGTAAAGTCTTGAAAAATGCACAATTACGCACAAAAATTGCAAGCTTATGTTTAAAACAAATCACCTAAACGTTCACTTTACTTTTTACTTTCTGCTCTTCTTGGCATTTTTATGTTGCATTAAAGGTACCTCGGTATGGGCTCAAGAAAGTGAGTCAAAATTACCCAATATTATTTTTATCATCACTGACGATCAGCGTTTTGATGAAATAGCAGCGGTGGGTAATTTCCCGTGGATGCAGACTCCTAATTTAGATAATTTAGTTAATAATGGTGTGCATTTTAAAAATGCCTTTGTTACCACCTCACTTTGTGGGCCTTCGCGCGCTTCATTTCTAACTGGTACATACGCGAGTAGCCACGGTGTGATTGTTAATGAGCACGTAGACTACGACCAAGAACTTCCAACTTTTCCGCTCCTTCTGCAAGAAGCAGGTTACTATACTGGGTTTATTGGTAAATGGCACCAGGCTATTCACAATCGTCCACGCCCTGGGTTCGACTATTGGATGTGCTTTTGGGGGCAGGGTAAGTACTTCAACGATATTTTTAAAATGCACAATGACCAAGAATACAAAATGGAATCGGGCAAATATTTAACTGATGAGCTCAATGATCTAGCCGTATCTTTCATCAATGAAGAGCGTGGTGACCAACCCTTCATGTTGTATCTCAGTCATAAGGCACCTCACCAGCCGTTCACTCCAGCACCAAGACATCGTCAGCTATATCGTGATTTCAAAATACCATCTCAGGACAACCCTGAAGATGATCTTGCTTCCAAGCCAGCGTACGTGCGCGAAAGCGCTCTAAAGAATAGAAATAATCCTACTGGGCTAGCTCGCTTACATCCTCAAATTCCAAATAAAATGCGCACCCTCACGGCTGTGGATGACGGCGTCGGCATGATAATGGAAACTCTCGAAGAAAAAGGCCTGCTCGAAAACACTATCGTTATATTCGCCGGTGATAATGGCTATTTCATGAGCGAGCATGGTGGTCTGCACGACAAGCGTAAGGCTTACGAACCCTCTATAAGAATTCCTATCGTGATGTGGAACCCGATGGTTCAACAACCACAGAAAATCGAAAATATGGTCCTAAACCTTGATCTTGCGCCTACTATCCTCGAACTAGCAGGTCTTAGTATCCCGGAGCATATGCATGGGCAAAGCTGGAATCCACTTTTGGATGAGGATACTAATGGTCGCAGTGGCTTCCTCTATGAATATTACAAGGAGTCTGACTATCGTCCACGAGGGGGATTTCCTAATACTCCAACTATACACGCATATCGTACTAAAGACTGGAAATTTGTACGCTATCCGGACGGTGATTATGAAAGCGAACTCTATAACCTCGCCGAAGATCCTGAGGAATTATATAATTTAGCAAAAAATTCAGATTATTCTGATCAATATGCTAAAATGACTGCTAAATTAGATGCGCAATTAGAAGCTATCGATTACACACCTCCAATTAAAATACCGGGTGGTGGTATCACCCATAATCAACTCTATGGTAATAATTAAAGTGTGTAGTTTCTGTGTAATTAATAAATGCGCCTACTATCTATCCTGTTTCTTTTTAGTCCCTTAGTACTACCTGCTTACTTTACAAGCTAGGTATTTTCTATTACTAATATATTTACATGAAATTATATGCACCATTATCTCTTTTAGTTATCGCACTGCTTGCCAACGGTGAACTATGTGCAGAACAGTATGATGGGGCTCCAGCAGCTATAAGCCAAATTCCATTATTTGAAACTACTGGTAATTCTAGTTGGCCATATTCTATCACATTGGCGACATCATCTGATGGTGAATCTAGCCAAGAAGAACAGACTCTAGATATAAATATAACTAGTCTACCACTTGGCGCTGAGTACCGAGTCGTTAAAAGTTTGTCCAATGGGAATTTCTTTAATGGGGATCCTAAAACATTATCAGAAGGCTCCAGGAAGATCACAGCAAATGCGGTTGAATTTGATCGGACAGTAAAGATCCAGTTCTCAAGTGGTGCTATAACTTTTGACACTCTTATAGTAAATGCCCCCTATGCTGATATTACCATAAGTATTGATGACTTTGCTGGATTAAATACAGAAACGAACACAAATAATTTAGCTATAAGTGCAGCAGAGAATGGTTTTGGTCTTATCTTGGGTCCAGGCTCTTCTATTCAAGGTAGGGATGCTTTTGGTACTGGCACTTCTAAATTTGGACAAACAGGAGAATGGTTTGATGGGAGTTATCTAAAATTTGGCAACTCCGGAAATCAGCAGATACTAGACCTTCGTATCACGAACAATACAGGTGCAGATGCTAAACTCAAAAACATCTCTTTCGATCTTCGCCGGGCTAACGCTAATTACGCTACGGATTTTCAGCTATTGTATCTGGCAACAGGTGACTCAGAGCTGATTAAGGGGTCTTCGGTAGCAGATGGTACTGAAATGGTGAATCTTGTAGGTATCGGCTCTGACTCTATAGTGCCGGGAATTAATAACTTCAGCGAGTTCATAGGACAGAACATATCAGGCACTGCTTGGATCAAAGATGGAGGCTATGCTAACATACGCCTCAAGTTGAACACCACTGCTCCTCAAGCAGGTAGTCAATTGGACAACTTAGTGATCACATGTGAAGTTTTAGATGTGATGCCACCAGTCTTCACTTCTTCACCTACTGCTACGAAGATTGCGGAGAATTCAGGAGCAGGCCAAGAGATCTACACGGCCACTGCCACAGACGCTTCTGGAAGTGAAATAACCTACGCATTACAGACAGTTGACGACTTCGATTCTTTTACGCTCGATGCATTTACTGGGGTGGTGACGCTGACAGAAAATCCGGACAACGAAGCAAAATCTTCTTACTCGTTCACCGTCGTTGCTACCGATTCAGCGGGAAACCAATCTGAACTGAACATTACATTAGATATCACTGATCTTGATGATAATTCTCCATATTTTGTATCTAACTCGGAAGCATCACCAGTTGCTCCTTATTCTGGGGCTAATCAAGTCGTTTACGTAGCAGAAGCTGCCGATGAAGATGAATCCTCTGCTCTCACTTACACTCTTAAAGAAGGCGATAACGCAGGGTCCTTTAAGGTAAATGAATCTACTGGAGAAGTTACTCTTTTAGTAGAACCTGACAATGCTAATTCACCTTACACCTTTACGGTTATAGCCGATGACGGTGTAAATGATACTGTTGAATTAGAGGTTACTTTGCAGGTCAGTAACGATATCACGAAACCAGTTTTTTCGAACACGCTAGGAATAATAACAATAGAAGAGAACTCTGGTGTTAACCAAGTTGTTTATACTGCGGCAGCGACAGATGACTCTGGTGTAGTTAGCTATTCGCTGAAACAGGTTGGTGATTTCGCATCCCTAACAATCAATGAATCTACGGGAGAAGTTACACTTACTGAAGATCCTGATTATGAGACCCAATCCTCTTATAATTTTGTAATTGTTGCCACTGACGAATCTGGTAACTCACTAGAATTAGTCATTACGTTAGAAATTACTGATTTAAATGATTCTGTACCAGTCTTCATATCATCAGCAACTGCTGATATGATTGAAGAGAATATAGGAGCGGGCGAACTCATTTATACGGCTGTAGCGATAGATAATACTGGTCTTGTTAATTTCTCGCTCAAGCAAGGCGAAGACTCAGAGTTCTTCACAATTGATAAATCTACTGGTGAAGTGAGCTTAGTCGAAGATCCCGATTATGAAACTCAATCCTCTTACACCTTCATAGTTTTAGCTACAAATGTCTTTAATAATACAACAGAATTAACAGTCACTCTAGAAGTAAGTGATTTAGAGGAGGAGTGGTATAGCAATTCAGCAGATCTAGGTAACGAATGGATTAGGTCAGATTGGCTAGGAGATTTTAGTATAATAGCCTACCCTTGGATCTATCATAGTGAGCACGGATGGATGTATTCTTTTCCAAGTAGCACGGAATCAGATAACATATATTTCTGGGACAACTCCATGAATAGTGTCATATGGACCTCAAAAGATGTTTATCCGTTGCTATATAGATTCACCGATAAAAGCTGGATTTGGTATCTGAAAGAAAGTAAGGATCCGCGTAGATTCGTTAATCTAGCTACTAGTGAATGGGAAGAGAGTGAATAAGCTTTCAAATTCTAAAAAGCTTAGAACTTCTTTATAGATTTTTTATATGGTTTATTTGCCAATAATGAGCTGAAGACCTAATGATTGCCGTATAGATCGATAAGTACTCTAATAGATTTAGGGGATATAAAGTAATTATCTATTCACACAACAATGAGCCTAGATTGAATGCCGCTAGTCGATGGGCATGCGATATTAAACCCTATGAAGAAGACCTTATTGTTAGAGTCCCCGCTCAGAAGTGAATTAACTGCTTCATAAATCGAGCTAATCCAGCATGTGCTCGGTGCTATTAGCCACCGAGAAATGATGGACATTGTCGCAGAGCTTCGAGCTTTCAAGTGGCACAAAAAAGCTGCCCAGTATTGAACAGCCTGAAAGATTACGCTTACGCGAATTTATTATTAATTGTAAGTAGATCCGGTATCACCAATGTTTGTACTTCCAGCGGGTATGCTGATCTGTGATACTGTTGTAGAACCACCGACATTTAAGCTCTTACTTATTGTAGGTTGTGTAGTAGGTTGAGTCTTTGCTACATTACGCGTTGGAGTTGGTGTAGCTATAGTAGCAGCAGTAGCAGCAGTAGCAGCAGTAGCAGCAGTAGCAGCAGTAGCAGCAGTAGCAGCAGTAGCTTCTTCTACAGCTTCAACTGAAGGAGGAGCTGCTGCAGTAGAAGTAGGCGCAACTCGGAGTGTCGTGACTACTGTGGATGTAACTACATTTACTGGAACACCCGCAGCAACTGCTTTGGCTTTTGCGGCTTCTATTTCATCCGGTGTTTTAGCGTCCATCAATTCTTCTTGCAGCACAAGCAAAGCATCAACTGTATCAGATGCATAACCTGTAGTATTCTGGGCGACTGCAACAGTGCCTGCGCAAAGTAAAAGGGCGAGAATAAGATTATGTAATTTAGTTCTCATCATATTATTGTATATATTTTCAAAATTAATATGCGTTTTTTGTGGATCCAAGAGTCATTAATAAAATACGTATGTCAAACCATAAACTCGCAGATTCGATATATTCTAAATCGCAAGCGATACGTGAATGTAGGCAAGTATCACCGCGCCAGCCGCAGACTTGAGCCCACCCAGTGATCCCAGGTTTTACGGTGTGGCGTATATTGTAATAAGCGATTTTAGATTTAAAGTTTTGGATTAATTCCGGACGCTCTGGACGCGGCCCAACTAGACTCATTTCACCCTTAAGCACATTCCAGAACTGCGGCAATTCATCGATATTGAGACGCCGCATAAGGGCACCTATCTTGAGTCGGCGCGGATCTTTCTCCGCGCACCATTGAGCTCCAGTGCCCATCTCCGCATCGAGATGCATGGAGCGAATTTTAATAATTTGAAATGATTTCCCTCCCCGACCGGTGCGTGTTTGGCGATAAAATACCTTACCAGGCGATTCGCGATAGACTATCAAGGCAAATAGCGCAATTACGGGAGCAAAAAGGAACAAGCCTACCAGCGCACCAACCACATCCACTCCGCGTTTGATAACTGCGAATTCGATACGATCTAGGGGCAGCTTACTTTGAGTTAGTAAGGGCACACCTTGAACAGATTCAAGGCTTAAGCAGCGAGTCAATGAAGTGATCGTAGCGGGTAAGAGGGCAAAATCAATCATCTCACGTCCGCAAATTTGCTGCACTTTACACGCCATGTCATCTTTTACACTACCCTCAGCTAAGATTACCTCATCACAGCGCAGCTTCTTAATAAGATCTTGTAGCTCAACTTCAAAGCCATTAGTAAATGGCCAGTGCTGAATCTCTTCTGGTAGTTCGGTAGCACCGTTGTCACTGACGATTCCAACCACTTTAAGTGGGTAGAGGCGCTTTGGATCTTTAGCCCGCTGCAAGAGAGCCGGCACTTGCGAGTTCCAACCAACAATTAATACATGACGCTGCACCCATGCGCTGCAACTATTATTAGCAATAAAGCGCCGCGTGTAAGCAAAGCGCCACAGGGGAAGTAAAAATGCGAGGCTGATCGTCGAAAACAAAATAAACAGACGTGAAATAGCAGGATCAACCTTTAGCCCTAGTGAAACCAAGGTCAGTAACAAACCCCAGAAGAAGGCCGCGCGTATTCCCCCTAGGGGTGACGCCAATAAGCCCGTACGACTGTAACGATCATTGTAGAGTTGCCTGCCGACAAACAAAAGCGAAGCGAGAATAAATTGTGGAAGGTAGATATGCCATTTGATCGCCTCCGTGACTGGTAGGCCTATCTCGCCCAAAGGCGTGTAAAACTTCAACCAAAAGCCAAGTAACATCGCGGCCCACACGCACACAAGATCACCTGCAAATAATCCAAATAC
>CACKVQ010000024.1 GCA_902603705.1 Puniceicoccaceae bacterium | reverse complement strand
ATTCTTAAACATTATATTGACTGCATTCTTTTGTTGGGTTAATCCAGACTCGAGTGTAGCAAAGCCTAGATGCATTATAAACACTAGGGCAGCAGCAATCACTGTCCACAACATGGATGTTGTGAAAAAGTCGAAGGCATATGCGTAATCGCCCTGGGCTTCTAGTAGCGCAAGGTAATCTGCATCGTCTTCGATTCCTGCACCGAGCGAGCCGGCAAACAGAAATGCCGAGCCAGCAATTAGCATAGCGAGAAGGTATTTTTTAATCTTCATTATATATGTTTGTTAGGTTAGTTGGTATATTTAGGTAATGACTGAGTGAAACCCCTACTTTAAGGTATTTCATATGGACCGTTTAACGGTATCCATTCATCAAGCAGTCCGCGTGCCAACTTGATAAAAACGACAGAAATGAATATCATTACCTATTCTTTGAGCAAAAAACTTCCTTTAAAATACTGTTGAATAGAAACTTAGGGGATAAAAGGGTACGCTCTATAAACTAGTCAAATTAATTTCTTTTAGGTACCATAGTACGACTAACTTGACTATCGCGCATTCAAAAATAGCTCCAAGTTTGGATCAACCTGGAGGCCAAGCAAAAGGCCGACCACCCAGTAAGTGCACATGAAGGTGTGGTACAATCTCACCCCCATGCTTTCCGTTATTAATCACAATTCGAAAACCCTCCTCCAAATTAAGTTTGTGAGCCATTCTCGATGCCGTGAGAAGGAGATGCCCAAGCATAGCTTGCGATTCGGTACTAGCCTCACTGAGCCGTGGTATGGCTTCCTTCGGAACTACCAGCAAATGTGTAGGTGCTTGGGGGTCGATGTCATGAAAGACGATACATTTATCGTCTTCGTGCGCGATGTTCGCAGATACATCTCGGTCAATGATGCGCTCGAAAAGGGTTTTCATTAGTTAAAACTGCGAAGTACGTATATTAAGAGTCTCACCAATTAAGCAATTAAGAACTGGAGATACCTAGTGAAATAAATAGAGCAAAGTAATATTTATCCGAATACATTAAATGCAAAAGGAGTCGCCACCAATTTTTATTTTAAAGCACAACAAGTTGTAAATTAGAGTCTTGAGTTATCCATTCGCATGCTAGTTCGTCAATCCAATTACGCACGCGCTGATACTCACACTCGCAATGTTTCGTCCAGTATTTCCCTTCAGGGCATACAGCCTCACGCAAGCCAGTAACGAGTAACATTACTTCGTGCCGCCCCGCCAATTTCTTCATCTCTGAGACAATGGCTTGACGAATCCATAACGGACTAAAATCTTCTATAAGGGGCACATGCCAGTGAGCAAACGTCAATTCAGTCGGCTCACGTTCTTCCCCGAAATGTAAGCGGGCAAGCTTATCTACGTATTTTTCCAGTGACACATTAGCGAACTCATCTGGCTGCTCTTGAAAGGCAAACTCCAAGGCTCGGCGAGCGTGATCCGCCCGCTCAGGATCAGAAACTCGACCTAACAATTCATTTAGAGTGCGAAGCTTATCTACTGATTTTACGATAGCTTTAGGCATTTTCGGTCGACGCCTTAAGCTCGTTAATTTCCTGAGCGAGTTCTGTGAGATCACGGAAATCTTTGTATACAGAAGCGTAGCGTACGTAGGCAATCTGATCTAGATGTTTTAGGCGTAACATGATTTGTTCGCCTACTGCTTGCGCGGGAATTTCGTGATCAAACTCTTTTTCAAGTGTAGTCAAGACATCGGCGATCAACATCTCAATCTGCAAGACATCGATTGGGCGTTTTTCTACCGCTTTCTTTAATCCACCTAGCATCTTAGCACGATCAAAGTCTTCGCGCCGGCCATCGCGCTTAACGACCTGCAAATTTACACGTAAAACTTCTTCAATGGTAGTAAAACGATAGTCGCAATTGAGACACTCGCGCCGGCGGCGAATCGAGTTTTCGTTTTTAGCAGTCCGGGTATCGAGAACTTTGGTATCAATAGAGGTGCATTTGGGACATTGCATAATTAGTAGTGTGAATACGAATAAATACTATAATAAGACAGACTTACATGTTTACTTTACAGTACTACTAGATATAGTAAAATATGATTACAATACCTATATTTAGTCTTTATATCTCTATAAATTTAAGAAATTCTCTAATATCCGTATACCCTGCTCAGTGGCAATGGACTCCGGGTGAAACTGTACGCCCCATAAAGGTAGCTCTTTGTGTGCGAGGCCCATAATCTCGCCTTCATGCGTTTCAGCGGTTATCTCTAGACAAGTAGGTAAGCTAGCACGTTCAACTAATAAAGAATGGTAGCGTGTAGCTTGCATAGGGTTCGGAAGACCAAAAAAAATATCTGTATCTCGATGCTTAACGGGGCTAGTTTTACCGTGCATAAGACGATGAGCGCGCACTACTTTGCCTCCAAAATGCTGGCCGATACTTTGATGTCCTAGGCAGACACCAAGCAGGGGTTTCTTTCCAGCGAATGCCTCGACTATAGCTAGGCTTATGCCAGCCTCATTGGGCGAGCAAGGACCAGGAGAAATCAACACTCGTTCAGGATTGAGTGCCAGCGCTTCATCTACGGTGATAGCATTGTTGCGAAAGACTTGCTGCTCTACTCCCAATTGTCCAAAATATTGAACTAAATTATAGGTAAAGGAATCAAAGTTATCGATTACTAGCAACATAAGTTTAAGTGCAGTATATAGTATAAATAAAGATCCGCAAGTCGGATATATTCATCTGGTGGGTCTGCTAATAAATAAGCTAATTCAGAATAACTTAATCCACTATTTTTTTAGAGAGACCACATCCTAATGACTTAAATCATCTCCAAGAACTCGCGCAGCCTCTTGTACATCTTTATCCCCTCGCCCGCTTAGATTACCAATAATAATCTGGTCAGATGACATCTCCTGTGCGCGCTTCATAAGATAAGCCATACCATGAGAGGTCTCAAGTGCTGGCACGATTCCTTCTATCTCACAAAGGTCTTCAAAAGCTTTTAAGGCTTCACTATCAGTAGCATAACCGAAATTAATGCGGCCCTTCTCTTGATAATAGGCGTGCTCGGGTCCGACAGCAGCGTAGTCCAGTCCAGCAGAAACAGAATGAGTGAGATTAATCTGCCCTTCTGGGCTTTGTAAGATCCATGTTTTAGCTCCCTGTAGAACACCTAGTTGCCCCCCCTCGAATCGCGCAGCATGGTGACCAGGTTTTATTTCTCGGCCGCCTGCTTCGACACCGGTCAAGCGCACTTCATAATCTTTTAAAAAAGCAAAAAATATACCAATAGCATTTGATCCGCCTCCAACGCATGCAGTTACCTCGTCCGGCAGACGGCCTTCTTTTTCCATGATCTGTCTACGGCACTCCTCTCCGATAACACGATGAAAATCGCGCACCATCATAGGAAATGGATGTGAGCCAAGGGCAGAGCCGATAATATAATGGGTAGTGCGGACATTAGTCACCCAATCACGCATTGCCTCATTTACGGCTTCTTTAAGCGTTTTTTGCCCAGCGCTGACGCCGCGTACATCTGCCCCACATAGGCGCATACGGTAGACATTAAGCGACTGACGCCGCATATCTTCTTCACCCATGTAGATAACACACTCAAAGCCCAATTTGGCGCATATCGCTGCGGTTGCGATACCGTGCTGACCCGCGCCTGTCTCAGCAATGATACGCTTTTTGCCCATACGTTTAGCAACTAGCGACTGCCCCAGAGCGTTGTTAATCTTGTGTGCGCCCGTATGAAGTAGGTCTTCACGCTTAAGGTAAATTTTAGCGCCTCCACAGTGTTGGGAAAGTCTTTCTGCATAATAAAGATTTGTCGGACGGCCAGCAAACTCTCTAAGCTGGTGATACAATTCTTTCTGAAACTCAGGATCTTTACGAGCCTTGTGATAAGCTTCTGTGAGCTCGAAGAGAGGTGTCATAAGGGTCTCGGGAACGTACATACCTCCATAGGCACCAAAGTGACCACGAGCGTCAGGTAAGCTGAGCGGATCTACATCGAGTTTTGGTGTGCTAGTTGTCATATGCTTAATACGGAGACGGGTGGACTAAGTTGTCAAGCGGGATGAAGAAGAACTACTTAAATCAAGCAGTGCCTCAAAGTCGGATAGATCTTTGGGCGTATCAATACTAATAGTAGTTTGATTGGTTATTGCGACATGAATGCGATACCCATGCTCCATGGCGCGGAGCTGCTCTAATTTCTCGGTGTGCTCAAGAAAACTTGGTTCCAAGTCCGAGAAGGCATTTAGGAACTCGGCCTTATAGGCATAGAGCCCTAGATGGCAGTAGCAGGCGTGCTTTGCTAGCCAGTCAATGTCTACTTTTCCACCAGTATTGCGAGCAAACGGCATGGGCGAACGTGAAAAATAAAGAGCGTATCCCGCTCGGTCCCGAACCACCTTAACTTGGTTAGGATCGATAAAATCGTCTGGACGACTAAAAGGCATTGCCAGCGTTGCTATCGATGCCTCACCTTTCAGTCCAGACGCGAGAGAACGTATTTGGTTTCCGGTGACCAAAGGTTCATCTGCCTGCACATTAATTACGACATCAGCGCCTACCATTAAGTTAGCCTCGGCTAAACGATCTGTACCGCTAGGATGATCACAACGAGTTCGGATTGTCAAATAACCTGCCTCTGTTAAGCAACGCTCCAAAGAATCGTCATCTACAGCAAAATAGAGCGGAAATTCCGGAGCAACGGCACGAATACGATCGGCTGTCCATAATATGACGGGCTTGCCACGTACTTCATGTAATAACTTTCCCGGGAAACGCATAGAAGCACTGCGAGCAGGAACAATAATAGAAGGTATTTTTGACATCTTACCAAGTATCATTTAGTAAATTTAAGAATGGACAAGGAAATCAGTGCCATCGACACAGCATTTTTACTAAAAAACAATACTAATACTACAATACTTGACGTTAGAGAAGAGAGCGAGTTGTCGATTTGCCGTATCGAGTGTGCACTCCACATTCCCATGGCCGAAGTCCCAGATCGATATGAAAAATTGCCCAGGGACGCACCTCTAATCGTATTTTGCCACCACGGAATTCGGAGCCACAAAGTTGTAGAATACCTGAAGGCAAGAGGCTTTGAAAACGCCATTAATTTAACCGGAGGAATCCATGCTTGGGCAAATGAAGTAGACGCGGAAATGCCGCGCTACTGACCACATGTTCACTGAGTCTTACAAATCATTAGATAATCTAAAATAAATCCATCTCCTCTAAAGAAGGTGCTTTAACTTCCCCCCTGAAGCGCGTGACAGCAGGTGGATCTTTGGAGTATTCAATGACAATAGGTATGCGCGAAGTCTTATCACTTTTGCCAACAAGCTTATTGCCTTCTATTTGATTGTGTTCGATAACTTGAAAGTGGGACTCGTAATCCGCTAAATTGCTTGCTGAAGAAGAATATTTTTTAGCTAGTTCTAGAAATAGCTGTATCTGATTGTTCGTTCGCTCTGCGATCGCTCCAACTTCAATCGATGGGTTTGATTGAGAGCCTGCACCAGAGAGGCGCTGCCCATTTCTTAGAGAATATGTCTTACCAGTAAAATCAGTAAAACGCACCAAACCGCCGCGACATGAGATACGAAAATCAAACCTCTGACTACCCGAATCGAAGGAAATGTGCATTTGCCAAAGCGCACCGGAAGCCTGGATACTTCCTAAAGGTGTTTCCACTAGGTATTGGGATGTATCAAACATTTCCCTATTATCAATAGTGATTTTTCCCTCTCGGAAATTTAGAATCACCCGACTCTGGCTTGTTTCCTTTTGACTTGATTGCCAATCAAGTAAACCAGGTATAACCTGCTCAAATCGATCAATTGTAAAACTCCCATCGCCTTCGAAAAGAATAGTGCTACGGTTCGATTGACTCAAAAAGGCATAAGAACCATTATTGGCCCGACAACCAATTAGTCCTTGCATAGAAACTGGCATTTGATTCACGGCAAAATTAACTTCTCCTTTTCCCATATGCGAGATAGATACATTACCGGATAGTTCGTGAAGGATCACTGCTCCACGAACAGTTACTTTCGCATCACAGATAGAGGCAAGGAGAAGTAATACAGGAAAAAATATAGGCAAATATAACAACATTATAAAATACGTAATTTTCGCTGAAGGCGAGCCGCCGCGTCATTTCTTGGATTAATTTCTAGGGCGCGCCGCAATATGCCTAGGGCATCCTCAGTTCGATCCTTGTTGATACTCAAGTAAGCTGCGTAATAATAGTGTGCGTTACTATTATTAGGTGCTAGTTTGAGCGCTTCTACTAATGCGTCCTCAGCCAGCCTTGTATCTCCATTTAATGCACGGGCGATACCCAAATGAGCCCAAGTCTTCCAGTATTTTGGGCTTAATTCCACTGCTTTACTAGCGCAGGATACTGCGCGCATACTCTTATTTTCAAATGTGGCAGGATTGCGATAATAAGTCTGGCATATCGAAGAACTCAAGCCTAACAAAGCGTCTACATTGAAAGAATCCACAATCAAAGCATCCTCGTGCAGACGAATGATTCTATCGAGCAAAGCAATATTACCTGAAATATGAATCTGCAGGCTTGCTACGTTATCCAATTCTTGGTGTGCGCGCAATTCAAGCGCATGGGACTCTAGCCTATTGGAGCTAAGTACATAAAAAGAAAAGCTAGCACAGGTAGCCAATAAAGCATAGCCTATAATAGTTACTTTATGGTCTGGTAGTTTGAATTTACGATCGAAGCTAGCCTTAACTAGGACAGCAAGCAAGAGAACACCATATAGAGACAACAATGGCACATAAAAAATAAATGTGAGCGCTAGGCATAGCCCAAATGCTAGCATACTGGCTATTCCAATAGAGAGGAAGAAACGTAGGGTCGGCACCCTAAGACCTTTTTTATCTTGGATTTTTAACGAATATGGCTCGCTCCTCCATCGTTTCAATGATTTGCGTAAGATTAATAAAACAGGAATTCCAAATAAGGATAATCCCACAATACCTAACTGACTCAAAACCAGCAAATAATCATTATGTGGGGTGACTGGAGCATTCGCTAGAGCGACCCTTGGACTTTGTTCGAAACTTGCGCCAAAGGCACCGGCACCGACCCCCGTTATTGGATTTTCAGCAGTCATTGCTAATGCCTCTTTCCAAAGTACTGAACGTGTCCCCACGCCCTCTTGATAAGACTTATGCTGTAATCCGTTACTAAGTCGCGGAATATTTTCGATCACGATAGTAAATAAAATGCTTGCTAAAGCCACGCCGGTAATGGAGTAAACAATTCGCCGCGTACGGCTACGAAAGCAAAACCATGGGACTATACCGAACAAAATAGTAGCCGCAACTATTGCCCAATATGACTGCGTAAAGACGAGTGCCCCAAGAAACATTAGCGAAATATAAAAAACCAATATACGTAAAATCACTGTTAAACGGGGGACGGCTGCTGAAATGACAAGCAAAGGGAAGAGAATTAATAATAGTGCAGCAAAGGAATTAGGATCAGCAAATGCTCCTGTCGCACGCCCCAAGAATTCGGAGTGTATTTCTAAAGGAAAATCGCTTGCTATATTTAATAAATTTCCAGGCTGTTGAAAATATTGATAGAACCCGTTTGAAACTGCGATACAGGCAGCTACAAGGCTCATTATTATTAATGCCCCAAGGTGCGTCCGTGAGCGCAGATTATTTAAAAGAACCCAAAATACGACAAACAACTGTAGTGCATGGATCATTTCATACCAACCCCGCCATGGTACTGGTGATATCCAGAAGACACTATAAAGTAACCACATTAGACCAGGAACGAACATGAGTGGAACGTGACTTAAGCGTCTATGCCCCTTCTCTACCGATACAACCCAGCAACCATGTAGGATCAGTAATAAGGAATATAAAGGTAAGAGAATTAATTGACCATCTGGTCGCACGCCCCCTAGAAAAAGCGTAGTCGCAATGAAAATAACACCAAGACAAAGTGTGATAAGCCAATCAAAAAAATTAGCCCAATTAAGTCTCCCAAATAAAAAGATTCTTAATTGCCATTTTGTTCTAGTTGCCATCGGGAGTATCAACCTAAAATAGTGATAATTATGATGTAAATACTTGGTCGACTTGAAGGTAAACTAATAAATTTGGCTTATTTTTCCAAACTTGTAACTATAGAACATTCTCTATTTATATTGATAATATAACTTCTTCTTCAAATATGAAGTCTCAAAACTCAAAACATAAAGAGAAAAAGTTTAAACCTGTTGAGGTCCGTACTAATAGCCTCATAAATTGCAAGAAACTACTTATATTCGGAGCCTCGGGACACGCTAAGGACATCCTAGATGCTGCCATTTCAATAGGTTACGAGGAATTCACTCTAGTAACGACTGACGGAAGTTCTGACATCGCAGATAGGGATACCTTAAAAGAATCAGATTTTGCTCCCTCAGACTACGCGGACTGGGATTGCATAGTAGCTATTGGAAATATTACCCGCCGAAAACACTTTTACAGTTCGTATGCCTGCCTGCGGCAAGTCAGTATTGTTTCACCTTCGGCGGTCGTTAGTGAATCTGCCAAAATTGGGAGCGGTTGCTACATTGGAGCATTTGCTTACATTGGACCAAATTCAACTTTAGGACAGGCATGTATTGTGAATACGCATTCTATTATTGGTCACGACTCTAAGGTCGGAGCCTACTCACAAATTGGCCCTAAGGTCTGTATACCAGGCAATGTAATAGTCGGAGAATGCGTATTTATAGGTGCGGGTGCTATTTTTAATAATGGTTCCAAAGAGTCACCTTTACTTGTACCAGACTTTGTCGAAATTGGGATGGGTTGCCATATTACTAACTCTATCAAAAATAGAGGGCTAAAAATAATACCAAAACCTAACCACATCAGCATAAACCCTAATCAATAGTTTAGACTATATCTTTTACAGATTACTCCTCAATTCCCAAGACTCGAAGGCTATCTAAAATACCTTTAAAATAAGGGTCTTTTTCTAATGCATTAAAAGACTTATTAGATGAAAGTCGCACAAAGAGTTGCTCCTTACCTAAATCAAGCCCCATTTGAAAGAGATTAAAAATGAAGTAAAATTGGCGCTTAAAACTATCCATACCAGACTTAGTCCAGACCATCTTTTCGATGTACTCATTAGGCTCACCCCCCAACAAGTGCCAGAACATTACATGAGTGTCAGTGCCTTGTTTTTCATAGATGCCCCACTCATGTTGCTTTAATTGGCATCCAGCAAGGCGCATTTTACGAGCACTTTCCCTCTCTTTTTTATTCCAACCAGCAATGACCCAACAACTGTCTGGATTGTGAATAGCTACGGAACTATAAGGTTCACTACCAGGTAACCAGTAGGCAACATATACCATTATTTTGGTATCTCCACGAACGTATTCTCGGGAAAAGTAATCATCTAAATTTAAAACATCAAGCACACGCTCTTCACCATCTGGGTTAGAAGAAAGAGGCACTTCATGTGATACCCAACCAGGTATCTCATCGGATAAGATTTCTGCGAGTGGTTTCTTTATTGTTCGCTCCGCGACTGGAACAAAAAAAATAAATACTCCTGTCATTAGAAAAACAAAAAGCAGCCCAAGGGACATAAAAATAAGAATGCTACGTCTCATAGAAAGTAGATACGATTAAGAGAAATTTAACTTTCAAATCTCAAAATTCAATGATAGCTGGTGCTTATTAAGTCAAGTTTCACAATGGAGGTCCAACAATCGCCGTATTCTGAGAGTAAGATTAAGAAGGTTCAAGAAACCGTATTATGCTTCTAATAAGCTAGACTTCACACTTGGAAACAAATTCATTGCACATAAGAAAAAGCTAGCCTTAAATAACAAAATTTAGATTTAATGGTACTCCCCAAGAGTTAAAGAGCAAGAATCACCTAGTATATTAACCTAATCGCAAGAAAGGACCTACCTTGGATATTAAACTCATAAAACAAATCATCGACCTGATGAAACGCTCGGATATTTCCGAATTCGAATTTGAAGAAGATGGTCTTAAAATACGCCTCAGCAGCAAGGGTAGTGAAGCACCCCAAGTGATACAAGCTAGTACAATACCAGTAGCAACTACTCCTGCAGTCACAGTGGCTAGCGAAGAACATAATGAGAGAGAGCGCCCTACTGAAGAGGCAAATATATCTGTAATAAAGTCACCTATGGTTGGCACCTTCTACCGGTCTGCTTCTCCAGATAGTCCACCTTTCACAGATGTAGGCGCTAAGGTCGGAAATGATAGTGTGGTCTGTATTATCGAAGCGATGAAGGTAATGAACGAAATCCAGTCTGAAATGAGTGGGACTATCACCGAACTGCTTGTCGAAAATGGGGAAGCGGTCGAATACGGACAGCCTCTATTTAAAATCAAAACTACTTAATCCTACCGGATGATTAAAAAGGTACTCATCGCAAACCGCGGAGAAATTGCACTACGCATTGTCCGTGCCTGCAACGAACTAGGTATCAAAACGCTAGCTGTCTACTCTGAGGCTGACGAGCAATCCCTACATGTGCAACTTGCCGACGAGGCAATTTGCATCGGACCTGCAGCTAGTAATCAAAGCTACCTTAAGGCCGACCGAATCATTGCAGCAGCCGAAGTTGCGAATGTAGATGCGATCCACCCTGGATATGGCTTTCTTGCGGAGAATGCCGAATTTGCTGAGCAATGCGCACAGTGTAAGATTAAATTCATCGGTCCAGGCAATGATGCGATTGTCAATTTTGGCGATAAAGCAAAAGCCCGTGAAATGGCAATAAAAGCAAAGGTCCCCATCATTCCTGGTAGTGACGGTACGGTAGATAACGAAAAAGAAGCTCTCTCTGTAGCCAAAAAAATTGGATATCCTATCATCATTAAAGCGGTTGCAGGCGGAGGTGGAAAAGGAATGCGCACAGCCAATAACGCTGCTGCATTCTCTAAAGAATATAATAATGCCCGAAACGAAGCCGAAAAAGCATTCGGTAACGGCGCGGTCTATCTTGAGCGTTTTCTAGAAGCGCCACGCCATATTGAGATACAAGTTTTGGGCGACCAGTTCGGTAATGTAATACACCTCGGAGAGCGTGACTGCTCTGTACAGAGGCGTCACCAAAAATTAATTGAAGAAGCGCCCTCCCCTTTCATCTCCAGTGATATTCGAAAGAAGATGGGACGTACTGCAGTGAAGCTCGCTAAGTCAGTAAAGTATGAAGGCGCAGGAACTGTTGAGTTTTTAGTAGATGATAAAGGAGACTACTTCTTTATAGAAATGAATACTCGCATTCAAGTAGAACACGGTGTGACCGAAGAAGTTACCGGGGTCGACTTGGTTAAAGAGCAACTCCTAATAGCAAGTGGCAAAAAGCTGAGCTACGAACAAAAAGATATAAAAATCACCAAGCACTGCATACAGTGCCGCGTCTGCGCGGAGGACCCAGCCAGTAATTTTGCACCCTGTCCAGGTGAGATAGGTCTCTACTACGCTCCAGGAGGGCATGGTGTGCGCATTGATTCGCATTGCTACAGCGGTTACACAATACCTCCCTTCTACGATAGCATGATAGCTAAAGTAATGACCTTTGGACGAACTCGCGAATTGGCTCTAGATCGTATGGATAGAGCACTTGGTGAATACTTAATTCGTGGTATCAAAACTAATACTACTTTCTCGCAAGCCATCATACGAGATCCCCACTTTCGTGATGGTAAAGCGACTACTAAATATATCGAAGAGTTTCTTGAACGCGTACCAAAGAACATTTACACTTAAACAAATATCACAGTATACCAATTATGAGTAAGGATAAGAAACAAGCCAAAGAATCAACTATCCCCACTGTTTCGGAAGAATCTAGCACCTTGGGTGATATTCGCATCAACCATAGTGTAGTTGCGAGCATAGTCCGCCTAGCCGCACTAGAAGTTAGCGGTGTTGCGGCCGTAGGCGGCAGCTTCGTCGACGGAATCACAGAGATTTTTTCTAAAAAAGGAGGTGAAAGCGGAGTACGCGTCGATGAAGATGAAGTGGGTGATTACCGTATTGAGGCACGCGTTATTCTACGCTTCGGTGTCGAACTAGCTGCAGTAGCCGGTGAGATCCAACAACGAATCGCCGAGCAAGTTGAAAAAATGACCAGCAAGAGTGTCGCCCGTGTAAATGTAATCATCGATGGTGTTCGAACAGAAGATGATACTCCCCAAGATACGGACCAGTGGGGTGATGAACCGCACACCGATTAAGATCTAATAATCAAATCAAACTCTTATGGCTCAGCCAATCGATAGTATCGAAAACACTAACTGGTGGAGCACTGTGCATAAGTTCTTAGATTCGTTACAGGGTCTGCCGGGACCTAAATTACTCTATTGTTCACTTGCTGCAGCATCATTATTATACTTGTTAATATTATTTCTTCGGAGGCAACCAAAGAATGTAGTAGCCTACTGCACTGAGAACGGGAGTGTTACTGTGAGCCGTAGCGCCATTATAGAACTTGTTCAAACATCTTGTGAGCAAATCCAAGATATCTCCAAGCCAAAGGTCAAAATTATATCGGAAGGTGAAACCTCTCACTTTGAAGTGAGTATTAAACTTAAGAGTGGCGGTTCGCTGCGTACTATTGAACAAACTCTGCAATCGCATCTACGCCAAGCCCTCACAGAAAATCTCGGTATCGAGAACTTAGGCCAAATTAATATAGTAGCTACAGGCTTCAAAAGCAGTCGCATAGACTCCACTATTAGTAGTAAGGCTAGCTATTTATCCCCAGTAGAAATGGTGGAAGATAATAAAGATAAAGAAGAAGGCTTCTTCCACTAGCATTAGGGCTAGTAATTATGAAAGTAGCTATATCAGTAGCACTACCTCAGCTAGACCTAAATAAAAATGCCCTATCTAGCTAACACTCTAGCTCATGATAAAAGGGTATCCACATACCTGAAGAGTGTTTGTACGAATCCTTTTTATTTGGTAATCCGCCGATATTACCTGTGGTCTGATATTCGTAGCTTTTTGATATGTGTTACAATCTTAGTTTTCTTTCTGCTCAGTCTAGCTAGTTGTTCCTCTCACGGAGAAGACGGAGCGAGTCTAGATGCTTTTGCTTCAGATTTTAGCGCAGCTAACAATGGAACGAGCATTGAGCCTATGCTTGCGCTTTACTCATTAGATGGATCAACAGATAGGACTAAAATAATGTTAAAAAATGCCCTGCTTTACGAGCATGGGCTGCCCATTCTAAGT
>CACKVQ010000023.1 GCA_902603705.1 Puniceicoccaceae bacterium | reverse complement strand
GTGGTCATTGTCTCACGCAATTCATTTAGTTTTTGCTCCTCTGGTTCATCATGTACTCGATAAATGCATGGGAAGTTCTGTTTCTTCATTATGCGGGCGACTTGCTCGTTAGCACAGAGCATAAACTCTTCGATTAGTTGATGGCTTTCGTCATTATACTGCTTCTCGATACGCTCGGCGAATCCTTCCTTGTCAACGTAGATCTTAACCTCAGTCATATTGAGGTCGAGCGAACCTCTGCGTAAGCGACGTGTACGCATTTTTGAGGCAGTTTGCCAGAGCTTTTTGATATACTTCTGCAGCGATCGCATCTCTTTATCACTGACTTCATCTAACGAGCGACCAGTCGATCCTGTTTGGTGTTTCGGGGGTAGTGGTGTTTGTCGGATCGCTGCAAAGTCGTCCTGCGTCATAAAAGCGTAAGCTTGTTTATAGGTGAGACGCTTGTTGCTGCAAATGACAGTATTAGCAAATTTCACTGATATCACCTCTGCTTTGTTGTTGAAAGTGATGAAGCAAGTCTTAGTTAGGCGGTCTTCTGCTTCTACTAATGAGCATAGGCCATTTGAGAGTGCGTGTGGAAGCATAGGAATTACTGTGCCTACTAAGTAGGTACTATTCCCACGTGTTTGTGCCGTACGGTCTAGGGGAGAGTCTGGCTTTACGTAGGCGCTAACATCTGCGATGTGTACACCAACACGGACTTGTCCATCGGCTAAAATTTCTAGTGACAAGGCATCGTCAAAGTCCTTTGCATCATCAGGGTCGATGGTAAAGGTAAATAGCTGGCGGCAGTCATGACGGTTTGCGATATCTTGCGGTCTGACTTTTGTTGGTATACCTCTAATCTGTTTCTCTACTTTAGAGGAAAACTTTGGATTTAGGTCGTATTTATAGAGGATAGCTTTGAACTCAGCGTCTGGTTCATGGGTGCGGCCAAGGACTTTAATAATCTCTCCTTCGGGATTGAGGTGGCGTTGTTTCCATTCTAGCATTTTAGCTACAACTTTATCCCCCTTCTTTGGGATGGGTCGCAGTTCAGAATTTTTCGAATCAGTTACTAGAATGTTTTGAATGATTCGGGGATCGTCAGGTATGATGTAGGTTTTGTGACGACCTCGCTCAAGTGTGCCAGTAATATTGGTTCGTTTACGCTTAAGGATGCGTATTACTTGCACATTGGGCTTCTCAATGAACTCTTTGGAAGGCCGTATCTGGCGATCCTTAGCACGATGTTTATGCCATTTTTTTTCAATTTTACGGGCCAACACAGTATCACCATGCATGGCGACTGCAGTGTCTTCGGATTTAATCGGGTACCCATCGCCGGCAGAGTTGGTATCGGGTATGAGTATGGCGGACCCACTCTGGCGAAAAATTATGCGACCACTCACGAGATCCGCATCTTCTGGAATGCAGAGTCGGTCTTTTTTCAGACAAGCGATTTCGCCGAGTTCGAGCATTCTGTCTATTAGCATATGCACTTTTTGCGACTGGCTCTTCTGAAGTTTAAGAACGGCAGTTATCTCCGAGCGCCTCATGGGAACGTAATCTTTATCTCTGAAAAGTTTGAGTATTTTTTGTCTTAATTCCATAAAAGTTGAGTATTTTTGTCAGGATCAATTATTACGGTTAATTAGGTTCTATCTCCTTGCGGGTAGTAGGCAGATTTACCTTCGAGTTCCAGTGTAAGTGTAATGTTTAGAAATGTGATTTCACCCATTGATTGGCAAAGCATAAAACGTTGGTCGTTATGCATATCGGTTAGTTCTTTGCGTAGTTGCCGCATCTTCTCGACACTCGATATCTGATCTTCGCACATACAAAGGCGCAGTTGTTGTACGCGGGTAAGAGCGAAGTTAAGTCGACGCTTAATCAGAGTGCGTTCCTCGCGTTGGTATTGTTTGCTTGTTTCAATGTTGATCAAATTGGTACAGAGACTTACTACCGGTAGGTTGTTTTTAAAAAACTGCGGCAGGTAAAGTGAGCGGCGCCCTTCATAGGTCTGTTGATCGAAGTCGATTGCACGGACGCGATACTGCGTTTCTTCAAAGTCGGGTGTGACTTCAACCACGTAATTATAGGCACGCATATCACCTAGCAGACGAACGAAACAGCGCTCATTAAACTTTATGAATTCTTTTGCTAGTCGCACTTCGTGCAAATCTGGACGTCCTAGATAATCTCGAATAAAGTCATCGCCAGGGACACCTACTATGTGCTCCTCGATTAAAGTGTCACCATGCACGATGAAGTTGATGTGATTGGGCGATAGTAACTCCTCTAGTTCTAGTCCGTAGACGCGTGATGCATCTGCCTTTTTAACGTAAAAATAGTCATGGTTGTCGTTATACTGGTTAACTACACGCACACGTAGAGGTTTAGTATTTCCAAAAGTGCAAAAATCTACTCGGTCGATGTAGAGGTTGCGCAGTATACTTTCTTCCCCGCCCGAACGCAGTAGAGTATAAATTCTTTTTAGCCCGTCGTATAGTTCGCGGCCAAACTGCTGCTCATAAATGAGCGTCTGCCAGAGTGTATCTTTCCCATTTGTAGAAATTAGAGGAAAAGAATCTTCATACTTAAGCATATCCTCGTAAGTTACAGGTAGATCCATCGAACGATCGTATTTCGATAGGTAGTCTCTAAAGAGCCGATTTATGGCAAAGAATTGTTTGCGTTGTTGTGTGGCAGCGGACCGCATTATTTGTATTGATAAAGAGGCTGTACCGATGTGGCGATTATAAATAAAATATTTTAGGGTTGCTGGGGTAGGGTAGACTGGTTTTTTCTAATGTTGGTCGGGTCCTATGCAACGTTAGACAGGTTAACCCCGTCAGGCCCGGAAGGGAGCAGCGGTCACTTAATCTTCGTGTGCCGTAGGGTGCCTGGCCACTTTTTTCTATCCTTGAGATTTATTAATAAGGAATGGGTAAAGATTGGAATAAAGCTTACGAGATCGGAGAAACACCTTGGGACAAGGGCTTTGCCTCGCCTGTACTGAAAACGTTTTTGGGGTCCTATCCCTTGGTTGGTACGGTTTTGGTGCCAGGTTGCGGTACTGGTCATGATGTTCGCCTTTTGGCTGCACAGGGTGCGGATGTGGTCGGGATGGACATTGCGCCGAGCGCCATTGATAAAGCAAAAGCTTTTTTGCCTACAGGAAAGGAGTGCTACGAGTTGGAAAACTTTTTACAATTGGATCCGAGTCATTATGGATTGTATGACTGGGTGATAGAGCATACCTGTCTGTGTGCAATCAGGCCCTCTGAGCGATCTGATTACGTTAAGGCTTTAAAGAAGGCTCTAAAACCAAACGGGCAATATTTGGCAGTATTTTTCCGTAAGGTTAGAAATTCCTTAAGCGATAGTCCTCCGTATCCGATTAGCAGGAAACAAAGTGACGACCTGTTTATGGATGCTTTCGATATAGTTAAATCATACATTCCAGAACAAAGCTATAAGTGCCGCCCATTCGGGTCTGAGGAGCTTTGCTGGATGCAATTTCGATCAAGCTAAATATTTAGAAAAGTTTTAACCAAGGCTTAGCCAAGTCCTAGCTTTTCTAACTTAGGATTTATCACCATTTTGCAGTAGGCTACTCCTGGATTAAGACTGTAGTAATTTTGGTGATAATCTTCTGCACGGAAGAAGGTGCTTGCAGCAGTGATTTCAGTAACAATGGGTTCAGCGAACTTCTTTTGTGCTTCCTTTTTTGAGACTTCTGCAGAATCGCGCTGCACCCAGTCGTGATAGAATACGGCGGAGCGGTACTGCGTTCCTGAGTCTGCGCCTTGGCGGTTTAGTGTTGTTGGGTCGTGAGAGCACCAGAACCAGTGGAGTAAAATTTCGTAGCTAATTATTGATGAATCAAAGTGTATTTGTATGACTTCTGCATGGCCGGACATACCTGAACAAACTTCACTATATTTTGGGTTATCTGTCTGACCTCCCATATATCCAGACTCCACAGAGTGTACACCTTTAATCTTTCGAAAGACTGCTTCAACGCACCAAAAGCAACCAGCACCGAATGTAGCCTTAAGGAGTGAAGAATCCTTGATTTGAGTCATATTAATTATTTAAGCCTATTTTTAGGTGTGGCAACTAATCGGAAGAATTTGCTAAGCAAAATAGACTTCTTAGAATTACAATGAAATTACCCCTGGTACTTGCGCAACTCTTTGATAGATAGCTATAACCTCGTCGCAGGAGTGCATCTGCATCTCCATTGTATAAGCGATAAAACGGCCACTAGCAGACTCGTTTGCTTTAACTGGGTCGTCCGCGAATAGTTCGAGTACAGTTTGTGCCTGAGCCTTAGGCACAATAAATTTAAAAGGAAATATGCAAGGCCAGTCGTAATTCGCATCAAGCGAAGAGCGGAAGGATTCTAAAGATGCGTCGTCTTTCATGTTAAGTAGCTAGGGCGGGGCTCGAACCCGCACGTCCTTTCGGACAAGGGATTTTAAGTCCCCAGCGTCTGCCAATTCCGCCACCCAGCCATAAGTGCATTTAGCAAGATTAGAGAAAAAAGCGCTCAGAGCCTGTGGGTGCAATCAGAAAAATAGCTCATAGTAAACTACCTATCTTAAAGTGGCCTAATAAATACAAAATTTGTACCCAAATGGAAATAATTTGGACTTGAATGAGTGAAATATCCTAGGCCTAGTCGTTATTTTATCCTTGCACCGCGATAGTCTCTACCTAATTTCGCGCACTCCTATGCGGCGATTGGGATCGCTGGTCTTGCATTCTGCGAGATGAGACACCTAATAATAATCACAAACCACGCTGTCTCATCAGAGAGCAGCATTTAAAAATATGAGTCAACTCATGCAAGAGCTGCTTGTAGGCAGCAATATTGATAATCTCGAAGAAGGTTCCATTCTTAAAGGAACAATAGTCGAAATCCGTCCCACCGAAGTCGTCGTCGACATAGGTGGAAAATCCGAAGGCATCGTTCATGCAAGTGAGTTCGTTGATATGAGCGACCTTCAGGTGGGCTCCGAACTGGAAGTCTTTCTTGAAAAACTTGAAGATAAAGAGGGCAACCCAGTTATTTCTCACGACAAGGCGGAACAAAAAAAGAATTGGGAAAAAATCGTTGAGGACTGTGAGGAAGGTTCGATCATTCAAGGTCGCGTTCGTTCCAAAGTTAAAGGAGGCCTTATCGTTAGCATTGGCGTCGACTCATTCATGCCAGCATCACAAATTGACGTGCAGCCGCCTAAAAACTTGGATCAATACGTTGGGCAGACTTATGATTTTAAGGTCATTAAGATCAATCTTGACCGAAAAAATATTGTGGTCTCTCGCCGCGAGCTAATTGAAGAGCAACGTGTTGAAAAGCGTCGAAACCTACTTGAAGGCATCAAGCCGGGAGATAAATGTCGCGGACAGGTTAAGAATATTACCGATTACGGTGCTTTTGTGGACCTAGACGGTCTAGATGGACTCTTACATATTACAGACATGTCATGGGGTCGTATCCAGCACCCATCCGAAATGGTAAAGCAGGGTGAAGAGATTGAAGTTATGGTTATTGAGATTGACCGCGATCGCGAACGTGTCTCGCTCGGCCTCAAGCAGTTAGCCGACAACCCATGGGAAAAGATTGAAGAACGCTTCCCGATTGGCGCTACGGTTAAAGGCAAGGTCGTTAACCTCGTCCCGTACGGGGCATTCGTAGAAATACAGGAAGGGGTCGAAGGACTCGTTCACGTCACGGAGCTTTCTTGGACGAAACGAATTTCTAAGCCTAGCGAGGTACTCAATATTGGAGATGAAGTTGAAGCAGTTATTCTCGGCATCCAGAAGGAGGAGCAAAAGATATCCTTAGGTACTCGCCAGCTTGAAGCTAATCCTTGGGAAATGGCGCGGCATAATTATCCAGTTGGTGCTCGTGTTCGAGGTAAAGTACGCAATCTCACTACCTACGGGGCCTTTATAGAGCTTGAAGAAGGAATAGATGGTATGGTGCACGTATCAGATATGTCTTGGACTCGGAAGGTCAATCACCCTTCCGAAGTCGTTAATAAATCAGATGAGGTCGATGCTATAGTCCTCGAGGTGGATGCCGATAGCCAGCGTATATCGTTAGGCATGAAGCAACTCAGTACAGACCCTTGGGAGCAGATAGAAACTCACTTCAAAATCGGCGATATGGTAAAAGGCAAAATTTCTAAGATTACCAGTTATGGTGCCTTTGTTGAGTTGGACAACGATATCGACGGGCTTGTTCATATCTCTCAAGTAAGTGAAGACCGTATCGAGAAGATTAAAAATGTTTTAAATGAAGGCTCGGAAGTTGAAGCTCGTGTTATTAAGATTGATAAAGAAGAACGTCGTTTAGGCCTCTCGATTAAGGCAGCTAACTACAATGAAGTCGACCTAATTAAGGAACGAGAAGCCTTTGACAACGCAACAACAGAAGAAGATCTTACTAGCCTTGGAGATTTGCTCGACGAAGCTACGAAGTAATCCTTACTAAATTGATTTTTCAAAAGGCCCGTAGATATCTACGTGGCTTTTTTTTACACTCTTTGAGTGGAATAATCGGTTACTCAGATTGCGTAGCGGACCGCCCTAGGCGATCGTTTACTGCAATTCCAATATCTGTTTCCTGCGTGCGTTCTATTAGAAGTTGAGTGTAACCGGCCTGATCTAATTTTTGAATGACCATGAAGAGATTGTGAGCGATTTCTTCTAAGTCGCCATTTTCTGAGAGCCAATAGGTGTGCGCTTGGAGTGCTTTTTTCGGTGGCTTCTTGTTGTAGACAATGGCACTCCCAGGCATAACGACTCCTGCGCCAGAGCTGTGGGGAAATAGAGTGATTTTTGCTTTAGGACTGTAGTGTTGCGTTAGCATACCGGGGGCTAATTGGGAATCTTTATCTGTTGCATTATCGCTATCGACGTTGATTTTGATACCAAGTGCACTAGCACTTATTGGCCCTGGACGCAGGATCGCGGGCATATTAGGATTACGTAGATCGATAATAGTTGATTCTACACCGTACTTGCAGGGACCATCGTCTAGTACAGCTGGAATTCGTTCGCCTAGTGTGGCTTTCACATGCATGGCTCGAGTTGGGCTGACATATCCAAAAGGATTCGCACTCGGTGCGGCAAGTGGAAAGTCAACCTGATCTAGTAAGCTCCGAAAAATTCGATGTCCGGGAATACGGATGGCGACACTTGGCAGACCAGCGGTCACGATGTCGGGAATGCTAGATTTCTTAGGCAGTACAAGAGTAAGGGCTCCCGGCCAAAATTGCTTAGCCAGCGCTCGGGCACAGTCACTGAAGTCTACATGTACAGCTGCCTCGTCGATAGATGAGAAATGAACAATAAGCGGGTCAATGAAGGGCCTGCCTTTAACCGCGAATATCTTACGCACCGTTGTATCGCATAGTGCATTCCCAGCTAGACCATAGACAGTTTCAGTGGGGACACCCAGGACTTCACCCCTCCGCAGGTAATCCGCGCAGCACCTGAGATTAAATTCAGTTGGTTTTAATATGTCGCAATGGATAGGTTTAGTCATAACTGTCGCCGCTGCGATTAATTACTATTTTTTGAAAGTATAAAAAATCCTTCGCCGCGCAGTGGTGAAGGACAAGAGTTACCTATACTAATAGTGAATGCTTATTTCATAGTAAGCATGTTTCGAGCCTGCTTAATACGATTTGTAATACGTCGCTGATGCTTAGCAGAAAGTCCTGTGTCTTTTCGCGGAAGAATCTTACCAGTTTCAGTGACAAAACGGGAAAGTTGCTCCACTTCATGAAAAGTGTAATCCATGGGATTAAGGGAACGGTTAAGTTTCTTATTTTTTGAGCTCATAAAGTTGCGTAAAGTAGGCCTCTATGAGTCTTGTGCAAGTATTAATTTAGGACTTTTTCTTATCCAGACAGCCTAGACTTATTAAGTGACGCAACTATGTTCCTATTATCCATCTAGAAATAGACATATAATAATCCTCTAGAAAAGGCGGCGCCCTATCTGTAGCCCCAATATGCGCTTGATCTGATCGAGTGGCCTTTTATTTTCACCTGTTTATGTCCCCATAGTTCAATGGATAGAACAACTGTTTCCTAAATAGTCGATCTGGGTTCGAATCCCAGTGGGGGCACCATTCTTACCATAAGGCTCTTAGTACTTTTAGGAACTCACACTAGTTCGCTGTGATAAATCAAGTTGTTACACTCCAGAGGCGATGCTAAGACTGGTATGCTGTGTTTACGAATCACCCACGCTAAGTATCTGCTCGCTTCTTCTTATTTGTAGCCATATCGACCAGGCATGCTTCCTTAAAATCTCGCGTGCTTTATGAATTTCGTTTTTGCGAGCGCAAAGGTTCTCATTAGCTATAATGGAGAGGTCATCTAAATTGTAGAGATAAGTATTTTCTAAGCTATCTACGGTAGAATCTATATTGCGTGGTAGGGCAAGGTCAATAAGGAAGCAGGGGCGCTCGGGACGTTGATTCATAGCGCTATGTAGCGCAGTTTTATTTAATATAATTTTTGGTGATGCGGCCGAGCATATAATAATATCGAAGTATTCCAAATGGCTAGTGTAGTCTTCAAAATTAATTGTGGCGCAACCTAAACTATTAGCTAGTTTCTGAGCGTTTTCTAAAGTGCGACTACAGACGGAAATATCATCCACCCCGCGGCTTTTGAGAGCTAGAGCTGTTTTTTCTCCGACCTCGCCAGAACCTATTAGCAAAACGCGGCATTGATTAAGTTGTCCGAATATACGGCTTGCTAAATTGACAGTAACGTTACCAATGCTGATTTGTCCACGAGAGATATTGGTTTTTGAACGCGCGGCTTTGGCAGCTTGAAAGCTTTTTTCAAAGAGACGGTTGAATATCTTCCCTGTACATTGATCTTTTCGAGCTGATGCGAAGCTTTGTTTTAACTGACCTAAAATTTCAGTCTCACCAATCATCTGTGAGTCTAAGCCACTTGATACTTCGAGTAAGTGTTGGAGTGCATCTAAGTTTGTATAGTTATAAGCATGTTGTTCGAAAAGTAATTCGCTGATTCCCTGTGCTTTGCAAAGTAAAGTGCGCACTATTTCGAGAGAGCTTGAGCTTGTTACTAAACAGTAGATTTCAAGGCGATTACAGGTGTTAAGCACCAGACACTCACGGACTCCTTCTTGCGCATGAATCTGCGCCTGCAAGTCATTGGTTTGATCGACTGTTAAAGCGAAGCGTTCACGTACATCGAGCGGCGTCGTATGATGCGATGTGCCTAGTACAAATAGGGATTCCAGTCCTGATTGCATAGCAAGGTTGTGAGATCCTAAAATTGTGGAGCGACTGATGTCTTATCGATCAGTTCAGGGCCACGAGCCGACTCTACAGGCCAAAGGGAAAGCAACGCCATTATGAATAAGATAATAGTGGCAATAGCGTGCCGCCGTGTAACAAGCTTTCTTTGCATTCGCAGGGTAAAAACGCAGAGATATCCAATCCAGATGATACAAGTGGCGGTGAGCTTAAAAACAGGCACTAAATCAAAGTTATTAGCCCAAAAGACTGCTCCGAAAATGAGAGACGCGCTCAGAAATAATACCCCTGTAAAAAGTAGGCGTTTGGCCATTAGGTCAAGTTGTTGTACGGAAGGAAGAATCTGATAAATTCCTCTAAACTGTTTCTTTTTGAGCCCATGTTGTTGGACTAGAAACATGAAAGAAATTAACGAGAGAATTGCAAAGATACTATAACTAAAGATTGCAAGTGCTGCGTGTATTTCAATCCAAGGATTACTGCCGAAGATTCTAAGCGGGTAGGGATGATCCCATGAATGCATAGCTAAAGATAATCCAGCTATTAGTGTAGTAAGGCCTGCAGTTAAGAAGCCAAGAAGCCGCAAACGAAATGCGGGGCCGATTATGAAAAAGAGAAGAACAAGTGACCAAGCTATAAATTGCGCTACTTCAAATGGATTACCAAGGGGCCATGCTTTGATTGTTGTACCCCTTAGGTTGAGTCCTAAGGTCTGAAGAAGAAAACCGCAGCTTAATTGTATGAGCATAGCGACGCGGGAATAGGGACGACGCATTAGTAGAAAGCTAAGGCCGTAAAGAAATGCACAGCCATAGATCGCAAAAGCGACTGCTAAAAGGTCGCGGTCAGTCATGGCAATTTGATGAAACATGTCTTATTCTTTACGCTCCACATATGCGGGAGGGGTGGCGCGCGCACTCTCGTAGGCGCCGCTACGCCAAGCTTCTACCTTCGAAGTTAGTAAATTGATGAAGGCAGGAGTCTCATTAAGGCAGGGGATCTGTTCGAACTCCTTTCCGCCCGATTCCAGGAAACTGTCTCGGCCCTGCATGGCAATTTCCTCGAGTGTTTCTAAACAGTCTGCAGTGAAGGCAGGACACATAACTTTGACCCGTTTGTGCCCGTCCTTAGCTAATTGTGTTAGAGTCTTATCGGTGTAAGGCTGTAGCCAAGGCTCGCGACCGAGTCGGCTCTGAAATGTTAGTATGTATTTATCCTTTGGTAGTCCAGTAGCGACAACGAATTTTTCTACGGTCATTACACACTGATGACGGTAGCAGGTTGCGTGTGCGGGGTGAGTAGTGTTGCAGCAGTCATGCGCGGTTAGGCAGTGATTATGCGAGGGGTCTCCTTTAACTAGGTGGCGCTGTGGGATACCATGAAAGGAGAAAACTAGTTTATCGAAGTCGCCACTTTCGATATAAGGACGGGCTCGCTCAACTAGTGCATCTATATAATCTGGATCTTGGTAAAATGGCGGAAGAAGAGTCGTTTTTAGCTCTGGCTTCTGCTCGCGCACTGCGTTCATCAGCGCGACCACGGCTGTCTCGTAGCTCGACATAGCATAGTGTGGATACATCGGAATGATAAAGAGATCGTCCACGCCTTGATTCAGTAGTTCTTTAAGAGCGTCAGGAGTGGACGGATTGCCATATCTCATTCCAAGAGCTACAGGGATGTCTAGTTTAGCTGCAAGAGCTATTTTCTGCTTACGTGAGGTAACGATTAGAGGAGAACCTTCTTCTTCCCATATTTCTTTGTATGCCTCTGCGGACTCGCGAGGACGAGTGGGCAAAATAAGGCAATTTACCAAAAACCAGCGGATAGCAAACGGTGCATCAAGTACGCGACCATCCATCAGAAATTCGCGTAGGTAGCTACGAACGTCACTGACCTCGGTCGAATCAGGCGAACCAAGATTTAGGAGAATAACACCTTTTTTGGACATATATTTACAGAAGGTAGAGCTTGAGAACTTTGTCAAATAGAAGCATTCACTAATAAAACAAAGAGACCTTCAATTCTTTCTATTACGGGTGTGATTTAGATAATTAGAATGAAGTTTACTAATAGGTTTGTATGGAAAAAGTACACGAATAAGCGAGCAATATTTGATTGTGTTATAAAGCTAGAATTTTACTGCTAAATAAGCGAGTCCTATAATACAATGCTTCAGGAAAGATTAGTCTCAATCTGAAGCACTTAATTATATGCATGTTACTAATGGACAGCATAAAAGAAAATTAATCAGGTACAATCAGATCAGTATGTAGGCGCATCCAATCAATTAAGTGATCGCAGATTCCCTGGCTGTGCTTTTTCTCACCAGCTTCAATCTGCATTGGTGCGCTTGCCTGCAGTTGACGTTTGGCTAGTGAGGTTAGATTAGGGGGCACAGTCGGCCACCAAGATTCTCGTACAGGGAAGCCCTCGTTAGTCAGAACAAGGTACAAACTTTTTAGCAATACGATTTCAGGTACCTTACCTGCTGCAAAAGCGTCAAAAGATCTAGCAGCCAGATAGAAGAGTGTTTTAGATTCAGGTAAATGTGCAGCATTACTTACTAACAACTGACTGAAGAACGAGGCACTAGAGAGACTTCTATAATTGTGCCCAATTTGCTCACGCCTTTGGATTATTTGATACTCTTTCACGAAATGCATGGTGCCTTGTTGTGAGGTTTCTAGTCTAATGAGTGCCTGATCGAAAATATCAGGCATAGAGGAGTGTAGTGCTTTTTTAGGAATTCTCTTCAGGCAAAGAAAAACTCCGTGCTGAATTGTAAGCAGATAAAGCTTGAGAAATGACTCGCCTGCGGGCACCGTCTTTAAAACCAGAGACTCTTCCTGCTCAGGCATGGGTAGTGTCTTTACTCTTTGTCTGTAGCGGGTTTTCAATTACTACGGCTTCGCCTGTCGCTGGGTCAGGTACGACAGCACCGCCTGATATGATCAGTTTCATCCCATCGGCGACACTCATTTTTAGGGGGGTGATATCCTCCTCTGGGACCATCAGAAGAAAACCGCTAGTCGGATTCGGCGTAGTTGGGATGAATACATTAACAATATGTTCGCCTGTTATATTTTGTGGTTCACCTCGTGCTGTGCTAGTAAGGAAACCTAGTGCGTAGCAACGTTTACGTGGATACTCCAGTAAGACTACTTCTTGGAAAATTGCTTTTTTCTGGGTGCTGAATGTGTCTACAATCTGCCTAACAGTACGATAAACAGTGTTAATAAACGGCACTTTATCGAAGAGTCGTTCCAGCCAATTTAGAATAATACGCCCCAGTACAAAACTAGAACCTGCGCCGAGTAGGGTAATAATAAGGAAAACTACCAGCACCGAAATCGCTTCAAGTGCGAATGAAACCGCTGGAGCCTCGCGCCACTCAGAATCAAGAAACCAGAAGAAGAATTGACTAGCTGGCGTGCCTAGGCGTTCAAGAAGGAAATTAATCACTATCATAGTAACCCCCAATGGGAGCACGACTAACAGACCTGTGATAAATGCATTTCTTATTGAGCGAATCATTTTCCTATTAGTGCCTTATTTAGTGGATTGCGCAAGCGAAGGTTTTCGCCAAGCGAATATGGTCTCTGCTCTTGCTTGTCATTCTTACTCTCCTCAATATTAGTAGGTGCAAAATTTACATCATAAGTATGACGGTCTTATTTTTGATATGGACGGTACGCTCGCCGATACTATGCCAACGCACTTTGCAGCTTGGTCCAAATCTATGGCCGCGTATGGCATTGAATTTAGCGAAGATCGCTTCTACGCTCTAGGAGGGGTACCAACACCCGTAATAATTGATCTATTAGCTAGCGAACAGGGTAAAATCCTCGACTCTACCGTCCTAGCCGAGACAAAAGAAAAGCTTTTTCTCGAATTACTTAAAGATGTCCAACCAGTTGTTCCGGTAAAATTGATTGCTGAATTACACCGTGGGCATATGCCTATGGCAGTCGCCACTGGAAGCTTAAAATGGGTTGCTGAAAAAATACTTAAAACGCTTGGTATTCGCGAATGGTTTAAAGCAGTTGTAGGAGCCGATGATATTGAGCACCCAAAGCCTGCACCCGATACTTATTTAAAAGCTGCAGAGCTAATCGGTGTTGACCCGATGCGTTGCCATGCATTCGAAGACACCGAACTTGGTTTACAGGCAGCCCGAAATGCGGGTATGGACGTGGTTGATATTAATATACTTCGTTAGTGACCTAAAACCGATGCTTTACATAATTGTTACTAAGCTTAACCTTCAATAATAACATTCAATAATGTGCAGCCATGAGGTCACGCGCTTTTTATTATTATACTTTCTATGAAACAACGCACTATCCTAAGGGAAGTTTCGATCAAGGGTAAATCCTTGCACACAGGCGAGGATGTCACTCTTGCCCTTAAGCCTGCTCCAGAAAACACGGGCGTAACCTTTAGAAGAATCGACATATACGGTAAGCCTGAACTAAAACCAGTCATCGAATTTGTAGACGACCTAGTACGTAGTACTACTATCGCTGATGGTCATGCCAAAGTGCGTACCATTGAGCATATGCTTAGCGCACTGAGTGGTTGTGCGGTGGATAATATTATCATTGAGATGGACGCTAGTGAGCCACCCATACTTGACGGTTCAGCTAAACATTTTGTTAATTTAATTCAGCAAGCGGAGCCAATTGAGCAAGATGCAGAGCGTGAGTATTTTGTACTGGATGAACCTGTCTCAGTGACTAGGGGAAGTAGTTCAATAATAGCACTGCCGCACGATGACTTTCGAATCACTTGCACCTCAGCTGATGATCGAGGCATACATACGCAGCATCTAAGTCTAGACATAGAGCCCGAAACCTATATTGCCCAGATTGCCCCAGCTCGTACTTTTACAATTTACGAGGATATCGAAGAGTTGCTCAAACTTGGGAAGATAAAAGGAGGCAGTCTAGATAGTGCCATTGTTATAAAAGGGGATAAAATTGTTTCCAAAGAGCCTCTGCGTTTTAAAGACGAGTTCGTGCGCCACAAAATGCTCGATATTATAGGTGATATCACCCTAGTGGGTATGCCGATTAAAGCGCACATTGTCGGCGTGCGACCTAGCCATGCACTGAATGCGGAGCTGTCTAAAATTCTGCGTAAAAAGTTGCTAAATAAGGTTAAAGGCCCAAAGAAAAAATCTGTGTCTAAAAAAGCGGCAAACACAGTCGATAGTTCAGAGAGTACTATGGACATTCGCCGAGTACTCGATATTTTACCACATAGATATCCATTTGTGATGATTGACCGAGTAGCCGAGTTGGTGAGTCAGGACGAACTAGTT
>CACKVQ010000022.1 GCA_902603705.1 Puniceicoccaceae bacterium | reverse complement strand
CGCTGATTTTTTGGGTTCCATTGACCGAAAGCATCACGATGAGAAAAGAAGCGTTCCTTCGATCGGGCTTTTTCCTCGTCTCGGCGACCCCCACCTAGTGCAGCGTCATACTGTCCTTCCACAAGGACTTCAAGTAATGCGAAAGTTTGCAAGCCGTTACGACTGGCGAAGCGGCCGATTTCTTCGGTCACCTTACCCTCATCGATCGCTTTTTGCACGGAAGCAACACGTAGTTCCGCGCCGATTTCTTCAATAAAACGGTCACGGTATTCCATTGTTTCAGGAAAGTTGTGCCCAGTATCCACATGTATCAGTGGGAATGGCAACTTTGCTGGCCAAAAGGCTTTCTTGGCTAGATAAGCCATTACGATCGAGTCTTTTCCACCCGAAAAAAGAAGAACTGGATTTTCAAACTGAGCTGCGGTCTCACGTAGTATATAAATCGCTTCAGATTCTAGTTGCTTTAGATGGGTGATAGTATAATTTTGAATCATAAAATAAAATTTCGATAATAGAAACTAGGAATTTGCTAATGAGATAAAAGGGCTAACTTTTTCTAGTAATTCTCGTAGGGACTCCTCTTCGCTTTGCTCTTCGGTTCTAATAGTCCAGTCATTGTCTGCTTGTTCAGGCGCTTCAAAAAAAGAGTCTTTGCCCGTGAATTCTTTTAGACCTCCAGTAGCAGCTTTGGCGTAGAGACCTTTGATGTCGCGCTTCGCGCAAGTCTCAAAGGAAGCTTCAACATAAATGCGGGTAATATTGCCCTCTCCTAATATCTCACTAGCTGCAGCTCGCAGAGAGCGCTTAGGAGTAATGAAAGAAGTAAAAACGACAATTCCCGCTTCAAGAAAGAGACGCGCCACTTCTGCTATTCGGCGGATGTTTTCGCAGCGATCAGTGTCCGAGAATCCGAGGTCGCTGTTTAATCGACTACGTATATTGTCGCCGTCGAGAATTTTGATTACATAACCCTTGTTTGTAAGTTCGCGCTCAAGTGCATTAGCTAGGGTGCTCTTACCAGAGCCAGAGAGCCCATAAAACCAGAAGACATGTCCATGCTGCTTTAGCTGCGCTTCTTTTGCATCTCGCCCAAGCATGCGTTCGAACTCAGGGTAAATATTGCCTGGACTGGTCATTAGAAGATTTAAGGCGGTAAACCAGATAATGTGCTACTCAATTTATTACTAAGTTATTTTTCTGGGCGCATAGCTAGGCGCACTACTTCCTTATCGAAGTAATTCCTGTCCATGCCTGCATTAACTACTACTCCTTGCCCATTAATACCACTTGAAGCTGGACTTAGTAAAAAGACTGCTGTGTTAGCGACTTCTTGAGTACTTAGATTTTGCTTACGAAAAGTGAGCTTCTCCGCGTAAAGATAGCTCTCCAAGTATCCGGGAATTCCAGCTGATGCACTTGTCTTTAGTGGTCCAGCATTAACCGTATTAAAGCGAACATGGCTATCTGAGCCGAAGGATTTAGCTAAATTATAGGAAGATGCTTCTAGTGCAGCCTTAATTGGTGCCATATAACCGTAATTCTCAGCAGTTACATCGGTGGATGAAATACCTATGGAGACAACAGAAGCGTCGTCTTTTAAAATGTGTTTAAAAGCATTGGCTACTTCCACGAGCGAAAAAGCAGAGATCGAAGTGGCTTGAAGAAAATCTTTACGGACAGTCTCGTGAAAGGGCTTAAAACCCTCCGAGTAATTAGCGAAAGCAATAGAATGCACTAGGCCGTCGAGCTCGCCATAGTCTGCGCTCACTTGCTCAGCTAGATTTGTAATCTGCTCTGGAAATTCTACGTCACAGATGTATGACTTGCGCTCACCTAGCAATTTCTGCAGACTATCTAAGCGAGCTTGCGAACGCACGCTGTGGATTACTTCGGCGCCCTCTTCTTCTAGCGACTTAGCAATCGCCCAAGCCACGCTCTTACGGTTGGCAAGACCCATAATTAGGATTCGTTTATTACTTAAATCTAAAAAGCTCATTTTTGTTCCTCCACTATGGCCAGAGTGAATTCAATCGTCATCGCAGCTTTGCAATCTTTGAGCACTTTAGCCTTCATAAAGAAAAAGCGACTTATTGTCTCCTTCATTGTGACCTCTATGGTGATTTCGTCTCCAGGTTTGACCATTTGTTTGAATCGGGCGTCGGTTATTCGAGAAAGTACTGGCGTGTAGTCATTAAGCAATCGGCCTTCTTTTTCGATCTTCTTAGCTAAGTAAATAGCTCCGGTCTGAAAGCAAGCTTCGCAGAGCAATACACCCGGCATGATAGGATTGCCAGGGTAGTGCCCCTTGAATTGTGGCTCCTCTGCCCGGATGGTCCTCTTACAGATAGCGCCGTCCTCACGAAGTTCGACGATCTCATCGATAAAGAGGAAAGGAGGACGATGCGGAATTGTGCGTAGTATTTCTTCCATTAATTTAAGTGAATTAGATTACAGAACAATTGCACGCTAGAAATCGAATCATTTAATAAAGTATACAAATTGGGTATCTATGTGCAGTGTGAACCAACTCAGGCTTGTAAATATGAGGCTTTTTCGATTTGCTAGTTCTTATGAGTCGAAAAGTTACCCTCTTCACTGGCCAATGGGCCGACCTACCAATTAATGAACTTCTTCCCTTAGTCAAAAATATGGGCTACGATGGTGTCGAACTAGCATGCTGGGGCGACCATTTTGAAGTCGATCGCGCTCTAAGCGAAGACGATTACATTCCCAATCTTTGGGATAAACTACAGAGTAATGGTTTAACTTGTTACGCTATTTCTAACCACCTAGTTGGCCAAGCAGTCTGCGACCCGATAGACGCACGACACCAAGCAATTCTATCACCAAAGATATGGGGCGATGGCGACCCAGAAGGCGTACGCAAACGGGCGGCAGAAGAAATGAAAAATACAGCGCGCACGGCAAGTATATTTTTCGAATCCCGACCGGACGACACCGTCATGCATCCTGTAGTAAATGGCTTCACGGGTTCATCTATCTGGCACGCCCTCTACGCCTTTCCGCCTACCTCCCAAGAGTATTTGAATAACGGGTACAAAGACTTTTCAGATCGTTGGATACCAATTTTAGATGTCTTCGAAGAAGTAGATGTTAATTTTGCTCTAGAGGTGCACCCGACTGAAATCGCCTTTGATACGGCTTCGGCTCAGCGCGCCCTCTCGGCGGTCAATAACCATAAGCGATTCGGCTTTAATTATGACCCCAGTCACCTTGGTTACCAAGGTGTAGACTACGTTAAATTCTTGCGTGAATTCTCGGAGCGTATTTACCACGTTCATATGAAGGATGCATGGTGGGGACACGGCGATGGCAGTGTGGGTCTCTTTGGCGGTCACACTGATTTTACTGATGCTCGCCGCTACTGGGACTTCCGATCTGTGGGTCGTGGCGACATCAAATTTGAGGAAATCATAGTCGCGCTCAACGACATCGCCTATACAGGTCCACTCTCAATCGAATGGGAAGATGGTCGTATGGACCGAGAGCATGGAGCAACCGAAGCGGCTGCGTACACTCGCCAAGTTGACTATAAGCCCAACTCACTTGCGTTCGATGCTGCATTCGACAAAAAAATCAATAATAATGATGTATGATTTTTTCGTTTCGCTTAAAAAGATTATTCCTCTCTGTGTCCCCCGAATAATATGACAATCAAAAGAAAAATTCGTATGGGTATGGTCGGCGGCGGACACGGAGCCTTCATCGGAGGCGTGCACCGAATAGCAGCGGCTCTAGACCAGCAAATTGAGCTCGTTTGTGGTGCATTCAGCTCTGACCCAGATCGGTCTAAGTCTTCCGGACAAGACTTTTTCCTTCCCGAGACCCGCTGCTACTGCGACTATGCAACCATGATGGTTGAGGAAGCAAAGCTGCCAGAGGGCGAGCGGATGGACTTCGTCTCCATTGTTACTCCTAACCATCTGCACTTCCCTGCTGCCAAAGCCGCATTAGAAGCTGGCTTCCACGTGCTATCTGACAAGCCAGCCACCTATAACTTAGAAGAAGCCAAGGCTCTAGCTGAGATGGTTCAGAATACAGGTCTCTTGTATGGACTAACACACAATTACACAGGCTATCCTATGATCAAGCAGGCCCGAGAGATAGTGCACAGTGGCGAGTTTGGTAAGATTCGAAAAGTGGTAGTCGAGTATCCACAAGGCTGGCTAGCGACGTCGCTCGAACAAGAAGGTCAGAAACAGGCAGCCTGGCGCACCGATCCAAAACGCTCAGGAGCTGCCGGATGCATAGGCGACATCGGAACTCATGCTGAGAATCTTGCAGAATATATCACAGGCTTAAAAATCAAAGAATTAGCCGCAGACCTGACTGCATTTGTCGATGGTCGAATGCTCGACGACGATGGCAATATACTCCTGCGCTTCGAAGGGGGCGCAAAAGGTATATTACACGCCTCTCAGATTTCAGTGGGGGAGGAAAACTCGCTAAATATTCGCGTATATGGGGAGACTGGCGGTCTCGAATGGCACCAGATGGAACCAAACTCTTTGCGCGTTCACCGACGCGACCAACCCACTCAGATTTACCGTACAGGCAATGGTTACCTTGGCGAAAACGCGACCGCTCACTACCGAATTCCCGCCGGCCACCCTGAGGGATACCTCGAAGCTTTTGCTAATATCTATCGTAATTTTGCAGCAGATATTTCGATACGCTTATACGGCAAATCTAAACACGAAGCTCTTCACGATTATCCTACAATTGAAGATGGGGTTCGCGGCATGGCATTTATCGAAGCTGCTGTCGAAAGTAGCCAAAATAATGCTGCATGGACTCCACTAGCATAATAAGAATAATATAGTGAATCGTAAATGAACCCTGTAATCACTTTACAGCTTTACTCTCTACGCGAGGCACTTGAAGCTGACTTTGAAGGCACTCTGCGCCAAATTGCGGAAATCGGGTTTTCTTGTGTTGAGCCAGCTGGCTACCATGGGCGCAAACCAAGCAAAGTAATAAAGCTACTAGCAGAGCTAGGGATGAGCGCACCTACTGCACATTGTTGCTTGCCCGTTGGAGATGCAACGCAAGAGGTTATTGAAACTGCGCTGGAATTAGGTCACCGCTATCTCATCACTGGGTGCCCGCCGAACAGGCAAGTTGATTATACTGGGACTGACCGAGTAAAAGCAGCAGCCGAGCTCTACTGTATCGCCGCAGACAATGCTGCAATGTACGGCTTGTGCGTTGGATATCATAATCATGACTGGGATCTGGCTGAATTTGACGGGCAAGCTGCTTATCGTACATTTTTAGACAATACGCCTGAGAGTATTCTTTGGGAAGCAGACCTGTTTTGGATCGCTCGTGCAGGGATCGATCCTGTCCAGTTTCTGAGTGAAATTGGAACTCGTGGTAGAGTTTTGCACTTCAAGGACGGACATATCGCCAACCGAGATATCGATCCTCCATTCTTACCTGCTGGCTCTGGAGATGTCGATTTACTCGCCTGTTCGAAAGTAGCCGAGTACGCTGAGTATATCGCCGTGGAGCTCGATGAGTATGAAGGTTGTATAATCGGAGCAGTAAAGGAAAGCTACGATTATATAACCGAACATAAAATAGCCTACCCAAGGGCCTAAGGATCTATGTGCGCTTTTAGCATTGATAATTTACCCTTGGGCAAAGCACCAAAGCTAACCTTTTGAGATAGTGATATGACCAATTCAGCTCAAAAACAAATAGACGTCGGTATTATAGGATGCGGAAAAATATACCAAGCTTACTTCGATAGTGGAAAAAAATTACCCAACTTAACATCGCCACCTGTGCGGATCTCGACGAAAGTGTTGCCCAGTCTAAAGCGACAGAAAATAACTGTAAGGCGCTCCGTATTAAAGAACTACTGGATGATCCTGATATTTCGCTTGTCATTAACTTGACTACACCATCCGCACACGCCGCAGTTAATCGTGATATTTTAGATGCAGGCAAACATTTATACTGCGAAAAACCACTTACCGTCTACCTAAATGATGCCCTTGAAGTCTTAGTACTTGCAAAATCAAAAAAGCTATTGGTCGGCTGCGCCCCAGACACTTTTTTTTAGCGCAGGCCTGCAAACTAGTCGAGAGATTATCGACTCCGGCAGATTAGGACCGATCTTAAGTGGTACAGCCTGTATGCTTAGCAAAGGTCCCGAATCGTGGCATCCAAACCCAGGCTTTTACTACCTAACTGGCGGGGGCCCTATCTTTGACATGGCTCCCTACTACCTGACAGCTTTAATCAATTTCCTCGGACCGATAAAAAGTGTAAGTGCGATTACTTCAAAAAGTTTTTCAGAGCGAGTAGCGACTTGCAAAGAACGGTTTGGAGAAAAGCTACCCGTCGAAGTGAATACTCACGCCTCTGGTAACCTTCTCTTTCATAGTGGAGCGGTAATCACTACTGTTTTCTCTTTTGATGTGATCGCTGCAAGCCACAGCCCTATTGAGCTGTACGGAACTAAAGGCTCAATCAAAGTACCTGATCCAAATACATTTGGGGGTCCTGTTTGCAGCATCGTATTGGGAGAAGATAGTTGGACAGAGCACAAATTAACTAGAGCCTACGCTAAGAATACACGTGGAATCGGAGTAGCCGATATGGGGCAAGCTATTTTGGAGAATCGCTCGCCCCGCGCCAGTGGCGCACTCGCTTACCATGTACTAGAAGTCATGCACGCCTTCGATAAGTCCTCCGAGTCAGGCTGCGCAATCGAGATTGAGAGTCAGCCTGAGCACCCTACTGTTCTCTCGGCGAATGGTCTAGACTAGCTGCGGCTCAATAATTTCCAAATTACTGGAGACCCAAAGACTTAAATACATATGCAAGAAGGGCAATCTTGACAAGAGGAGCACACTAGCGAATCTCAAGAATATGCGCTTTCTTTTAATCGCTCTCATTTCTTGTCTTTTTGCCGGCTGTACATCCACGCCAAAGCATGTTTTAAGTTCTTTTGAAATTGAGGAAATAAAACCTCGTTATATACAGGCAGAACAGTTCAGACGAATTAGTGAATACTTAACAAACAAGGAACATACGGGCGAGCGTGTCATATTACGCAGTCGCACAACAGAACGCTCTGGCTACTACTTCGTACTTATACTCGATGAAAAGATACGTAGGTTGCCCAATGGTACGCAAATAATTGGTGAGTTGTATACGCCAAGCTCACTAGAGAAGCAAACCTACACATTTGTACTGCCGGCTAGACGTGCAAAAACTAATGAAATTTTCATTGGTCTAACCGGAGAAGACTGGCCACAAAAAGACGAAGTTCCCTCTGCTTGGAAATTTACAATAAAAGACGCAAACGGGGCCCTTTTGGCAGAAAAAAAGAGCTATCTCTGGAGCCTCTAGTCGTGAAACAAGACACGTTTGGAGCTTGGAAATCTTGGGAGCAAGCACCCGAGTTCACACACAATTCTTTTGTAGAGACTATTGATGGTGGGCAAGCCTTTCGCTGGAAACAAATAGCCAACTTTTATGAAGGTAGGTGGGGATATAATGTAGTGCGACTTCGCTATAATAATGGAGCGATTGAATATTCCTTACCTTCTGAAAGTGACTCAATAGATTCCCTGAAAAACCTACGTAAGTACTTCGCTTGTGATACAGACTTCAGCTCTCTGACTAACTCACTGCCATGGCGCAACGACCCAACCCTAGCTACTGCAATCGAAAATTTTAATGGCTTGCGTATATTACGCCAACCATTTGCCGAGACATTGCTTTGTTTTCTCTGTAGTTCGACTAAACAAATTCCCCAAATAAAAGCTATCTGCGAGACTCTAGCTCTCGATCTTGGTAATCCACTAGCAGATGAGAGTCATGCCTTGCCTGCTTGGGGTAGCATTGCCAGAGCAGGTGAATCCACGCTACGATGTGCTAAACTAGGTTACCGAGCCCGATATATTTATCAAACTGCTTTATTTCTCGAAGAACATCCAGGCTGGCTCGAAGAAACCGAAGCGGCTCCTACACATCAGGCTCGTACTCTCCTGATGAAGCTTCCTGGAGTCGGTCGAAAGATTGCTGACTGTGTGCTACTCTTTGGTGCAGGTCGCCTAGAGGTCTTCCCTATTGATACTTGGGTGGAAAAAATACTCACCCGCGCCTATCAGCTAGAAGGTTTTAAAAAGCCTCAACTTCAAGACTTTGCCCGCGTCCATTTCGGGACGTCTGCTGGCTATGCCCAACAGTACTTGTTCGCCGCTGCGCGAGCAGGTTATATTCCTTCTTAGTCTCACTGACTACGAAATGTAAGAGGAGCCGCAACGCTGGCCCATTTTGGCATAGACTTCGCGGCCTTGAGCCGAGTTTTCCAGTAGATCTTCATCGAAACGAACCGCACCCTTATTAAAGATTGTCGTCACACAAGAGCCTCCGAAAGAGAAATATCCTTTCTCGGCACCCTTCTGAACAAGTCCTGGCTTAAATGTTGAATGCATCCCTCCCACACAGGTAGCGCCGACCTCCATGACGAGCACCTTGCCGAACTGCTGCGATTCAACAAAGGTCCGAGCTCGGCGGTTCTCCCAAAGAATCGATAATTTTCGTCGCAGAGCCAATGGGCTAACTGAACGCAGGCTACCCTCGAGCATTTGAATGTCCTCAGCCACTCCACAGACTGGGAAATGGTATCGATGATAATCTACTGGACACAGCCGCGAAATGAGTAAAGAACCACCTGAGAATTCATTAGCTAGTTCACAATCGCCAATAAACTTCGCTAGATTAAAGGACTGTCCTTTGATATAAAACTGATTGGTATCATCTACATTCTCGATCGCTAAGTGGCGACCGTCCGCGGGAAATACTGCTACAACAGGATCGGGTTCAATGGGCCGAGACTCAGCTCTTAGTTGGCGGTAGAAGAACTGGTTAAAAGTTTTGAAGCTCTCTACTGGGTCCAAGAACTCGTCAGTGTCTACATTGTAGCGCGCGATAAAATCTTCGATCTTTTTATGGCTATTTTGTCTGTCCATTCGCCAGCCATACCATTTCGAAAACCAGTGACGTTTAATGGCAACAGACACAGTTATCCGGCCAAGCGGATTCCCGTATGCCCAGCGTAAAAAGCCCTCACCATAGACTTCTTCGTTCTCTACCACTTCTGTGTTACGATTATAAAACTCAATTGGTGCATCTAGCTGATTAGTAAGTAACATATTTTATGTAGTACGCAAAAATTTATAAGAGGCAAACTTACAAGTACGCTCCTATCATTGCGCTGCTCTGCGGTTAGCAAATGATAGACCTATCCAGACAGCAACTAAGCCAAGCGCTATACTGCTGGCTGCATAAAATCCCGCTAGTCTACCCTCGCCTTGGCGAAGCAGATCCATGACCTGCCAGCTGAAGGCCGAAAAGGTAGTATAGCCGCCACAAAAACCAGTGACCCAAAAATGCCATTTATTAGTAGGTATTGCGTTATCGTTTCCCCACAATCCTGCTAAGTAACCAATAAGAAGTGAGCCTGTTAAATTGATAAAAAAGGTCGAAATAGGCAATGCGCCTAGACCTAGGTTGATCACAAGTAGGTCTATGAGCGAGCGAAGCCCACCACCTAGGCCACTACCTAGGCCGACTCTGAGAATATCCCTCATTTAATTTTGACTCCCAATGACATATCCACACAAAACAAACAACACGCAGAGCACAACACTCACGAGCATACTGGATAGAGCCGTATACCAAGCCTTTTCGTAGATCAGGCTCAATGTCTGTAAACTAAAAGTGGAGAAAGTAGTTAAGCCCCCACAAAAACCAAGTAATAGGAAGGTTGCAGTGCCGCCTGATACCATGCCAGAGCCGAGAAGAGCGCCCAGTAAAAAACTGCCGATCGAATTAACTACTAGTGTGTCCCAAGGAAAGCGTTCTCCGGCCAGTCGAGTAACGAAAACCGTTCCCAAGTAACGGACGATTCCACCTAAAGCGCAACCGATCACTGACATAATAATATACACAACTCTTGCTTGGCTATAATACTCTGTGATGTAAAGCCTACCATGATTATGTACTTATACAATTTTTCCGCATTAATCCTTGATCTTTCCGTGCCACCGCCATTTATTCGACGCTTTTAATTCAAAACAAGGATTCTATATGACACAGCATAACAGCTTTAAAGCCGCCATTAGTGGCGGTAAGAAGAATCGCACCGTTCTCAAACGCTTTGAGCGCGTAGATCTACTCCGAAAACGCGGCGAGTGGAAAGACGGAGGCCGTGTAGTAGGACTGAAAAAGACTAAACCGGAAGAATAAATCGGATAATTAACTTTTTCAAAAAGCCCTCTGCTTTGAGCATTTGGCTTTTTCTTTGTCTAGTAGGCTGCTTTTTTATACTACCCTACTCAGCGGTAAGATTTCGATAAGGCTTTGACCCTTGCTTTATCTGATTTTTTCGAAATTATATATGACGTTCTTTGAAAGAACCTCCGCCTACGCGGAACAAGTTCTTTCCGTAAAACCTAAAAGAATTTCCTTAATTTATATTTTTAAGGGGGTGTCACGGATTCGACCTTGTGTCGTAATATGAGGCTGCATGTCGGAGATGATGGAGGCTCCGTATCAATCCATCTCAAATAATAATTGGCGAAGAACAATTCGCTCTTGCTGCTTAGTTCAGCAACGTTTCTACCCAGACACCTGCTAAGGGATAGAGGCGTCGACTAGCAGGCATAGTTGATAATCTGGTTTCCGCTTATCAGCTGTATCTAGGAAACCTGGAAGCTAATTAGCCTGCTTAGAGGCGACTTAGTAACGACAATAAATTCAAAGCTAAACATGTAGATGCCCCATGTGAAAGCACGAGGGACGCGGGTTCGACTCCCGCCACCTCCACCATTTTCCCTTATGTAAATAGGGATATTTCCAAATTATTGCCCGATTATTGCCCACATTTTGATGGGCGTATTGAATACCCCAGAGGTTCTGGGATTCATATCTCAAAGAGACGAAATCGCTGCCTAAAGAATGCCTACGGGCTGTCCTATCTGGTAGAGATTCCAGGTAGACTCACTGGCTGTGGTCGTCGAAGACGTCAGTTTAAGTCCCATAGTAAAGCTGTTGGCTTCGCCCAGCTTTGTGCTGAAGGACAAAAAAAGATGGGGCAAATGTTCCACCAGTTGTCGCATAGAAAACTTTTGGAGATAGCTCTAGGAGATTTTGCTGACCCTGTGGCCTCAAAAAAAAAGACCATACTTTTGGCAGAGGTTGTTGAGGAGCTAGTGGCAATTAAATCAGAGCTCTACGAAAATGGTACAATCAGGCAAAGAACCTACGAAAGCTTTGCGCTTCAGTTGCAGTCCATTAAAAGGCACTTTGGCAGAAGAAGGACTAATTTAATCACAAAAAATTCCATAGTTAGATGGCTTAGGTCGATGCCGCACAGCCAGAGAACAAAGCAGAACTATTTAAACGCCCTTAGAGAATTACTAAAATTTGCAGTAGCAAGGAGCTATATTGATAAAAGCCCTGCAGATTCAATAACAAACAATGAGCTGAAACAGATCCTAGGTAGAAAGAAGGAAACAGAGCCATCGATTCTATCTGTTGAGGATGCAAAAAAACTTCTAGTTTGTGCGCATAAAAATTCACAGCTTGGTCTACTCGCCTCAGTTACCTTAGGGCTTTTCTGTGGCCTTAGAACTGAGGAGATCAAGCGCCTCGATTGGAGCTGCATCCAGCTTGATAGGAGGCTACTCACAGTAAGCGCATCCATTGCTAAGAAGCGTAGAATACGCACCATTAATATTCCAGGAAATGCTGTCAGTATTCTTAGACATATGCATAAGTATAGTGGACCCGTTGCGCCCAATAGATACAGCTCAGAGTTCCAGAAGAAGTTTTTGAAACTAACACGTTTAGCTGACCTTGAGTGGAAAACTAATTCTATGCGTCATAGTTTTGGCAGTTACCATTATGCCCTCTACGGTGACAGTGTTGCCACTAGTCGAGAACTAGGACATAAAACTGGAGACGATATCTTATTTAGCCACTACCGTGCCTTGGTTAGCCAACAGGACGCAGAAAAGTATTTCAGTATACGCGTTTAGCTGAGAAATTATTTTAAATTAATATTTTCTTGGTCAACTACAGTGCTAGTCTGTAAGCAGTAGTATTATAATAATAGTTTATGAAGTATTTATTAATCATCACAGTTTTTTTGGCCGGCTGCGCTACCAGTAGCGAATACGAAGCAACGCCTGAAATTAAAATATCTAGCAATAAAAGAACTTACTTCAAAAATAGATGCTCCTTTATTTTTAGAGGATCTTGGCAACTAGATTTAGGGGAACTTTCTGTAAAGCAAGGTTTTAGATTAGTTGAGGACGCCCCCTATTTTACTGAAATAGCTTCTTTCAGAGATCGTAGTGCCAACTCTATTAGGGACAGCTTTGCTGCTTTTTTTGGTATTTTACCATTACAAGATTCTAAAGTTTTAAAGGGGTTTCCCCAGAGCCAAATAGATTGTAAAAACTTAAGTAAATGGGATTTAAGAAGGTTAAAAAGTACTTTAAAAAAGGAATTCACGGGTATGTCTACAGATGCTCTAGCACCTGGAATACACGATTTAAAATTTAGAGATGCTTTTAAAAGTGAAGTCAACGGCTACCAGGCTATAAAATTTATCCTTAGTATGTATGACTCTAAAACAAGAAAAGAATGGGAGAGCCATTACTTCTTAATTCCAATTAGCGGAGAAAGGATAACAGGATTCTACATTACTTTTCCTCCTGAGCCATACAATAAACCTGGTCATTATGCATATGCATATTTAAAGAAGACTTTAGAGATTTATGAGTGAAGAAAACAAAAAGTGGATTTTTACCAAAGAAGGATATGTTGTTACATATATAATTAATCTAGTAGTAGCATTCTTCTTAATTAACTCAGAATTTCCCTACAAGAAATTTGATTCAAGTATCCTAATTAATGTCCTATTCTTTGTTTGGGCTATGTACAATATGTATTATGCTTTTTTTACTTTGAGTGAACTAACTAAGGAAACTAAGTTCAAACATCTGTATCTTGTACACTTTTTGATTTTTACTGGTTTTATTTTTTTTGGAGAACTATGGCCGAGATAATTTATCCGTTCAAATCGGACACAGCTATCCTTAAAGACCCAGAGTTAATCCTACCTTAAGACTGCCAAGCCTTGAGTAGTTATTTTTTTTATAAAAAAATTAATACATAGGATATAGCTTCCTAAAGGTAACAATATTTGTACGGAAGAAAAAGCCACCAAGGCTTTTTTTCTTCCTAAGATTGCCTACCATATGGCAGACATTCTTAAGGTAGCCTTTTCTAACATATAATTACGCGCTCACTTGGGGTGAGCGTAATTGTTTAGGTATTTAAAATCCTTATGATGTGGCAGTCTTATGGTAGGCATTGTACCACGTATGATAACAACTTATTTATGGGTACAGCTTCGCCAGGGGGCGAACCTCACGAAACTACTTCTAAGCCCAAAATTGGACTGAAGGGACAAGGTATTATCGATTAATTAATCCTTAACTTCGTGGCTATTTTCTACGCTTCCCTTCACGCTATCTTCAGGGGAAACAACCTTTATTCGGGGAGTACGCCGACTTACCAGTCAGCTAGCAGGACTCAGCCGAATACTGTGATAGTTTTAAGTCATATCAGTAGCTAAACTGTGGTACCGTTGTGCCCGACTTTTGAAGGGTTTGCACCAGGACTTTTACATTTAGTGCTATATTATATCACACCTGCTTCGGGGCAATAGTAAGAACACAATATATCGTATATTTTTTGCTGTATAGGGTAAGCTTAAGTGTATTTCCTGCCCATTTCAGATCGGAAGGCAGTAAGAGTACATTCTGATTGATTACTGTGGAAATATTTAGTTGATTAGTAATATGAAATCATCGCTTTACTTGCGTATATTATTGGTAATGTCGTTATCAATATGCGGTCTCAGAGCTGAGATATTTTACGTTGATAGATCAGCTCCTCCTGAAGGAGATGGCACGAGCTGGGCGACAGCATTTAATAACCTAGATGACGCTGTTGCAGCGACAACTGATGGAATATTTAACGGTATACTCAACCGCTATTCGCAGAGGGATGAAATCTTCGTGAAAAAAAATTATACTTATGTAATAAATAATTTATTAAATATTCAACGAGGAACCCGAATTTATGGCGGGCTTAAAGGCGACGAGACTACGATAGAAGAAGCGATTTTATCTAATCAATATTCAACTTTTAACGGTAATGGACAGCTGCGTATGCATATGGATGTAGAAATTAGAGGTCTTATCTTTGATGGATTTAATAATGATGCAAATAGTGTGTCTTCAGTATATTATGGAGATTTGATAAGTTTCTCCGGCGGCACAGGTACAACAGGTGTAATTATAGGAAGGTGCAAATTTATTGATAATACAGTAACTTACAGCGATACAGCATCAATTACGCGGTTGAGAAGTGATACAGAGATAACGTTCATTGACTGCTATTTTGAAAATAACCAAACACTATTTACAGGCTCATCAAACTCAGAGAAATTAACTTTAATAAATTGTATATTTTTTGATAATACAAATGCTGGTAATACTAGCATTATTAGTTCGGCTTCAAATTGTAATGCAGTTAATTGCTTATTCGTTAGTAATTTACCTACTTACTACAATAACGCTTCTCTATTTTCGGCTTCTCCTATATTTGTAAATTGCACATTTGATGAGCCTATTAGCTACACAATAAATGATGGAGATATTTTTTTTAATAACTGCATCATTTCTGGCCTAGTTTCACATAGTCCTTATGGCGGAGACAGAATATATTTAGAAGGTTCGAATTTTTTCACTCAAAGTACAAACACCTTCTCTTATTTCGGTAATGGTACAAGATCCACTTTTAATCCCACTTCAACTTTTCGTAATCAAGGGTTTATTAAAGGTAATGACCGAATCTTGGGAACAAGTGATGATGGATATAGGTTAAAAATTTCGGCAACAGCAATAAATGGGGGGCAAGATCTTCTGCTCCCATTGGACGAGTATGATGTAGACTTAGATGGTGTCTATAACGAGGTTATTGAGGTAGACCTTGGCGGTTATAAAAGATCTTCAGATATTTATTATGGTAATCCTGACATTGACCCAGGATCAGGTGTTGATATTGGGGCTTATGAGTTCGGAGATGAATTGCCCGAAAATTCTAATAAATTCATAGGGTTGATAGATAATAACAATAACGGCATCAGTGATGATTTTGAGTCTAACCCAGATTCAGCAACTTTGAACCAATTGGGATATTATTCTACTAATCAATTGCAAGATGGGCGGGATGGTTCTGTTATGATTCAAAATACTAACGACCAGATAATTCTACAGTTACAAGTGGAGCGTAGCACTGATCTAAGTAGTTGGACATCTACATCTGATGATTTAATATCAATTCCAATGCAGATTGATAGCGATAAACAATTCTTTAGATTCGCAATGCCTACAGAATAATTTCTTGCAGCTAGATAAACTGACTTAAATGATGAAGAATAAATCTCATAGTTTAAAAAGTATACTAATCTTAGCAGTAATTTGTGCGGCATATATTGGCTTAACAGAAAACCATCTTTCTATTGCTGGAGTACTTGGTACTGCTACTGGTTCAATAATAGGTGCTATATTTATGAGTTTCTTATTTTGGTGTGTTCGTAAGCCATTCATAAAAACTGTCCCTAAGCCTAAATTCAGTGATAAACTATTTAAATATACAGCTGTATATTTATGTATATATTTTGGTTCTGATGCCTACAGTACATACCACGATAAGAAGGAGAACTTTAGCTCACTTACCGAAGCTGAAACTGATGCCGGCCAGTATGTTTTGGAATCACTTAGTGAGGACGATGGTTTTTTAAAACAAACCGATTTGGAATTCGAACTAAATAATTCTAATTCACTCAATATCATAATAAAAGACTTATTAAATGATAGGATAAAACTTAATAACGAATACGAGTCCAAAACAAGTGATTTGCGCCTTGAAAGACTCTTTGATGCGCAGTGGATGAGCGATCATTCTAACATTCAGATAGCTAAAAGTTTGTTAGCTGAAGCCGTTAGCATAAGAAACGAATATTTTTCTAATGTTAAAGCAATGGGTGATCTGAATTACTTAACAAAAAAACTTGATTTGTTTGGGATGGATCTGAGTGAAAATGAAAAAGAAGAATTTAAAGCTGGGTTGGAAATTGGTGTTAAGAATATGTCTGAATTTAATCTACTTATGGAGGACAGCATCACGAAGCATCTAGATAAGCTGATCGAGTTTGTTTCTTTCCTTGAAAAGAACCGTGAAGATTGGGATGTCGAAAATGGAATCTTTGCATTTGAGACATCGGAAAATATAGTAAAATTTAATAGTCTCTTTGATGAAATCGTCTTAATCGAGAGATTGCAG
>CACKVQ010000021.1 GCA_902603705.1 Puniceicoccaceae bacterium | reverse complement strand
ATTTTTTTAATTAGTGAAATTCGCTAAAAATACAGAAGATATCATCGCCGACTTTAGGGGCTTACCTCATACAGTGACGAGTTCCTCACGTAGTGAACCCACTGCTCTGGACAACCTTCTTGTTATACTACAAGAAAAATATCAACTAAAGAAGCCCAGTACTGAGCGGTCACTAGTCGAAAACTGGGAGACTATATTTGGTCCTAGTCTATGTGAGCGTTGCCATCCTGTACGGATCAAGGATGAAGACACATTAATTATATCAGTCACCAATCAAACCCTACGCTCCGAACTACAGTTTATGAAACGCGCAGTTTTGAAAAGAATCCAATTACTCCGTCACTGCGAAGGTATTAAAGATATTGTAGTCAGGAGTTGAACAAATTCAGAAAATAATTGATTGCTGTCTACCATAGCTCGCCCATTGACAGAGGCGTCCACTGCTAAAAAGTACATACTCTTAATATGGAAAGCTACCTTGATTTGCTCCGAATGGTTAAAGAAACCGGCACTTACCGAGACGACCGAACCAGTACAGGCACCTATTCGGTCTTTGGTGCCCAAGCTCGCTTCTCTCTAGATCCCAACTTTCCCCTCCTAACAACTAAGAAGCTCCACCTTCGATCGATTATCCACGAATTACTTTGGTTTATCAAGGGCGAGACAAATATAAGTTATCTGCAGGAGAACAAAGTGCGAATCTGGGATGAGTGGGCTGATAAAAATGGCGACTTGGGTCGTGTTTATGGTGCCCAATGGCGTGATTGGTCGGCGCCTGAAGGGGAGCGAGTAGACCAATTATCAGAGGTAATCGACTCCCTAAAAAACAACCCAAATAGTCGCCGGCACATTGTCTGTGCTTGGAACCCTGGCGAGATAAAACATATGGCTCTTCCTCCATGTCACGCACTGTTTCAATTCTATGTATCAAATGGAGAGCTAAGCTGCCAACTCTACCAACGTAGCGCCGATATCTTTCTAGGCGTCCCCTTCAATATCGCTTCTTATGCATTACTAACGATGATGGTAGCACAGGTCTGCGGACTTAAAGCTAAGGATTTCGTACATACATTTGGCGATCTACATCTTTACGCCAACCATATGGAACAAGCCGAAGAGCAACTAGCTAGGCAACCAAGGGCCCTACCACAAATGAGAATTAGCCCTGGTATTAAGGACATTAATGATTTCAAGTTTGAAGACTTCGAGCTCATTAACTACGACCCGCATCCTGCAATCAAAGCGCCAATTGCGGTATAATGTTGGTGGTGCTATTCAAAAGGTTAGAGTGAGTTAAGTCTGGAGCAAATAATTCTAATTTTCATCACACGCTAAGAGTGAACACTTATAAAGCTATAGCAGCAATGTCTGAAAACCGAGTTATTGGTAATGCTGGAAATATCCCATGGCACCTTCCCGGGGACTTCAAGTGGTTTAAGCAAACTACGATGGGTGCAGTCCTTGTAATGGGGCGAAAGACCTACGAATCAATCGGGCACCCACTCCCAGGGCGCGAGACTTATGTACTTAGTCGTCATTCGCGCCAGATTCCGGGGGTCATTAATATCACGAGCCTTAAATCATTAGATAAGTTAGATACTGACAAGGTAATATGGATTACAGGCGGAGGAGAAGTTTACAAACAGATGCTTGAGCGCTGTGAAGAAATCTATCTAACGAGGGTTCACAGAATTGTAGAAGGAGATGCATTTTTCCCCAAATTTGAAGGCCAGTATTACCTAAGTTCTACTATCGATAGTAACGATGATTATACTATAGAACACTGGGTCAGACGGTTAGTAGCTAAAAAGGGTTTATAAATATAACCTCAAAAAGGTGTATCTGAACGTGCTTCTATCGCTGAAGTGTAAATCTCTTCGTATTTAAGCGCAGAAGCGTCCCAACTGTAATCTCCGAGCATGCCATTTTTTTGGAGCTGCTCAAATTCTACAAAACTATTATAGTATGTGGCACATGCCCGACTGATCGTTTCGTAGAGTGCCTCGCCGGTCGGGGCATCAAAAAGAAATCCAGTTCCGATACCGCGACCTTCTTGGAACTGTTTTACGGTATCTACTAAGCCACCAGTAGCTCGAACTAGGGGCACGCTTCCGTAGATCATCGCATACATCTGCGCGAGACCACAGGGCTCAAAGCGACTTGGCATGATAAAACAGTCGCCACCAGCAATGGTGAGGTGAGCCAACTCATTCTTAAAACCTATGTAAGAGCCAAAGCCGAGTGGATAGCTCGAGTTTAGACGCTGAAAGCTCTCTTCGAGTGATACATCTCCTGAACCGAGTATAGCTACTTGGATGCGCATCTCAGTCATAAGACGATCCCCAATCGAGGCAAGCAAATCAAGGCCTTTTTGACCAGCGAAACGCGATACAACAGTAAAAAGAGGTATCTTAGGGTCGACTTCGAGGCCGTAGGCTTCTTGCAGGGCAGATTTAGCAAGGACTTTCCCTGCCATATCATCGACACCAAAGAATTGGGGTATATCGGGGTCTTTAAGTGGATTCCACTCTTCTAGATCAACACCGTTAAGTACCCCTGTCAGATCGGAAGCACGAAATTGTAAGACCTGATGGAGTCCATGACCGCCTTCGATAGTCTGTATTTCTTCTGCGTAAGTGGGGCTAACGGTACTAATTTTAGTCGAATGGTATAATGCCCCTTTGAGCATATTTAAATCGCCCATTGATTCGAGACCGTCCGTTCGAAAAGTAAGCTCAGGTAAACCTGAGAAAGAAAGAAGGCTTTTATGGAAGCGGCCTTGGTGCTCTAAATTATGAATCGAAAATACAGAAGCGACTCGCCCCATAGGACGATTTGTCTCAGTGGTATTAAGATAGACTGGAGTGAGCGCACAGGTCCAATCGTGGCAGTGCACGATATCGGGAATCCAGTCAATATGCTCACAAAAATCAATACTAGCACGACTAAAGAAAGTAAATCGCTCCCCATTGTCGCCCTCCTTCCCGCTAGGTCCTAAATAAGGGTCAGATGCTCCAAAGTACTGGTTGTGCTCTATAAAATAACAGTCTGCGAAAGATCCTGGCAGGTTTTTGCGCCATAGTCGGCTGTAGGCTTCTTGGCCTCCGAGTCGGACGATAAGTGGCCCTTCTAGCGGTTCAACATCATCGAAATCGTGCATGTCAGAATATTTTGGCATTAAGATTCGAACATCGTGCCCGCGGGTAGCGAGATATTTAGAAAGTGCGCTAACTGCATCTCCTAATCCACCAACTTTTTTAAAAGGCGTAACCTCCGGTGACAGCATTAAAATCCGGCACGGTTTCATACTATGCTTCGTTCTCTCTATCTGCATTCCAATCATGGTTTACGTAATCATGCAGATTAAAATTAAAAATTGGCAGCAGGCAGATCAGACCTAGGCAAGTAAATCCAAGAATTGCAACACCAGTGACGTCGTGCACAGATCCAATATCCCCTAAAAGCGGTAGAACCCAGTGTTCATCAATGGCTTCAGAACCATAATTGTAAGCCCAAAGCGTTAGAAACATACTGCGCATTAAATTGGTCAGAACTGCAAGAATCATAGCTGCAGCTACTAAACACATTTTTTTCCAGAAACGTTTAAGGTAAACAGCGGCAAGGAAGGAACCAGCAAAAAGACACGCAGTAAGTGAGCGAATCCCAGAGCATGCTTCTTCCACGCCAACCTGTCCTTTAGGTAGAATCAGAATATTCCCTTCACGCTCCAACTCATATCCAAGAAAGTCAAAAATATTGAAGACGGCGACAGTGACCTTATTAAGCAAAAATACACGAATGTTTGTTTCTAGAATAGAGACTAATGGTGCAGAGATCATCCAGATTAGTGCAGGAAAGATAAAAAGCGCCGTAAGCGCTAGGCGCTGCTTCAGAGGCATAAGCTGGCCGTCAGCCCGCTGTTTTGCGAAAATAAATACAGTACTCAGGGTGAGACCGCCAAGACTAGCCGCGATGGCGAGGGAAGCAGGATTTTGTGGCCCCGTAGCCGTACGCAAGAGCGCTCCAGTAGCAAATAAAAGTAAAGATGCGGTGAATCCGCAAACCGCAATCCACTCGAGAACAAGGCCTAGAGGACTCCGATCATATACCGAGTAAACAACCCCCCCGTTATCATTATCTGGAAAAAGATATCCACGCATTATTGGCCAACGATCATAAACTACATAAGCGACAAACAGCGGCACTATATAGCCGAAACTATAGTCCTCCCGTGCGCCCCACCAGAATAACTGATCCCATATAGTGTAAAATACGAAGCCTAGAATTAGGCAGGAAGCCGCAATCTGATCGGATAAAAGATTCTTAAAGCTTTGGCTTTTGAGTACGTTCGTCACGGTTACCGAATAATAATACTTGCTGTAGGGAAACTATAAGATCCGAAGGTTTGCTATCCTCAGGCACCTAGGCAACCAAGAAAAGTGAATTTTGAACATTGAAATAACAATGGACGTATGCCCCAAAGCCTATAAATTAATAAGTTTAAAATATGGAAGATTCATCACAAAAGAAGACATCGAAAGAGCTTCCTTCCTCGATGGACACTTTGCATGCCTATTGGCGCATGCCTTATATACTTGCGCCAAAAAAAGAAGATAAGGGCGAAAACCCCTTCACTAAAATTACAAAAACAGGCGATGACGCAGCTGAGTTTATTCTATTACGTGGGCGACTAAATTATATAGTGATGAATCGCTACCCATACAATGCGGGACATCTTCTAGTGCTGCCATACCGTGAAGTCGCATTACTAGATGATCTAAGCCAAGGAGAACGCCACGAACTAATGGACCTTATTGTAGAAGCACAAAATATTCTAACTCGTGCCCTTAAACCGGATGGATTCAATACGGGTTTCAACTTTGGGAATGCTGCAGGTGCAGGCATACCTTGCCACTTACATTGTCATATAGTTCCACGATGGCAGGGTGACACTAATTTTATGCCAGTTATCAGCAATACACGGGTACTTCCGGATTCCATGGATGCAATGTTTCAACGTCTGCATTCATGCGTGGAAGCGAAATGATACTACTATGCCGTCCGAGACGATACACTTTCCTAACGCACGTCACTTAAGTCAGCTTTACCTCAACGACGGGCGTTATCTCGAAAAAGTAGAGCTGTCCTTGAATGTCAGTATTGTGTGCCGCGACAACTGGCTACAAATCGACGGATCCTCAGAGAGAATTGCTGACGCGAAGGCGGTTTTCGAACTTCTTGAGTCAGCACGTGGCCAAGGCTTACTCATACGCAGCTCAGACTTCAACTACACGCTACGCTGCGTAGCAAAGGGTAAGACTGATGAACTGCGTGAGATTTACAGTAATCCCCTGATTATCAAATTAAAGCGCCAGAGTGTGGTGCCTAAAACGCTCAATCAAAAACGCTACCTACAAGCCATTGAAGCTTCTCCCATTACCTTTGGCATCGGCCCTGCTGGCACTGGTAAGACCCACCTAGCCGTGGCAATGGCTCTAAAAGAGCTACTTGAAGGTCGCGTAGGGCGGATCATTCTGACCCGTCCAGCTGTGGAAGCAGGCGAGACCCTCGGCTTCCTGCCAGGAGAGCTACAGGAAAAAATTCTCCCCTACTTGACTCCCCTTTATGACTCGATGAATGATATAATCGGTAAGGAGCAAACTGAACAACTCATAACACGTGGTATTATCGAGATCGCGCCCCTCGCCTACATGCGTGGACGTACCCTCGCGAATGCATTCGTAGTTTTAGACGAAGCGCAAAATACCACGCATGAGCAGATGATGATGTTCCTTACTCGTCTAGGAGACGACAGTCGTATGGTCGTGACCGGTGACATTACGCAAATTGATCTACCCAGTAACAAGCAATCCGGTCTTAAAAAGGCAACGAATATCCTTAAAGACCTTGAGGGAATCTGCCTATTTTACTTTCAAGGCCAGGATGTAGTGCGGCACCCACTCGTACAGGACATTATTGACGCCTACTCTCGTACAGACGATAAAAAATAACGAGTTAATAGCTTTTATTTACAGTATTTTTAGCATATGAATTTTTTAAAGAAAAAAATATTCTTCCGCAAGTCTAAGGATCGGCAGCGCTCATCACGCAAGAACAGAGCAAAGAAGAAAGATTCTGCTAGTGCGCATTTTTTTAAAGCAAGCCATGTTATTGAGGCTAGTCTCTTTATTCTTTTCGTATTCCTTCTCGGGACCATATGCTTCTTAGGACAGAAACCGAAAGGCCCACGGATTATACTAAATCAAGCAGCTCAGTCTCGGATCGTAGCTGAGTTCCCATTCAAATATGTAAGTCAGGTTCATACAGACGCAGCAACTGCTGCAGCGCGAGCAGAGGTGCCACCTGTCTTTGAGCGCACGTTTGAACCTTTTGATATATTTAACGGATTTATTGATGACCTTACTAACGGTTTTACAAAAAACCAGATTGAATTCGAGGATGAGGGTGATGAAATTTTACAAGCTAAAATACTTCAGACAGCAAAAGATATTGCTCAATCTAACGGTCTATCCTTTAAGCCAGAAGCAATCGATAAACTTTCAACACTTATCGACCCCAGAGATCGCTCTGCGTTATTTGAAGATGCCTTAGGCCAACTCAGATCGCTCTACGAAGACGGTATTTATTCTGCTATTAAAACCGAAAGTGCAGACCCTCAGGTAGCAGTCATACAATTAGTTGACGAAGAAGGACGCCATAACCTACCAGAAGCACGCTCACTTGATGACGCGCTCGTCACGCTAAGAGTACGTATTAATAAACTCTCACGTAAGTCCGAAACAACTCGAATCCTTTTCGATATTTTCCGTGAAGGGCTCAAACCTAATTTAATCTACAGCGAAGAAGGTACCAACCGCGCTATTAACAGAGCAATCGGCTTACTAGAGCCCAAACTGGTCCAATTCGAAGAGGGCGATACTCTTATAGAGCCTGGCGCTATGGTCACACCTTCTGACATTGAACGCATTACAAAATATCGAGCGGTTGAGTTAGAAAAGAGGGGTAACTCTCTTGTTTTCAACAAACTTTTCATTGAGCGACTAACCCTCACTGCAATTCTAATCATCATTGCTTTCGTCTATATCAAAGAAGGCCTCAGTGAAGTACATAAGCGCAACCGTGCAATCGCGATTACTGCGGTTAGTATATTACTCAACTTACTAATTATTCGAATTATAATGGAGATCGGTGAGAGCGCTTTTGCTGACACTCGTCCATCTTTGAGTATGCTTCCTTATGTCGCGCCTTACGCACTCGCACCTATTTTAGTGGCAGTACTTGTGGGTGGAGCACCCGCAGTACTTTCAGCACTAATCGTCTCTGTGATTTTCGGAATTATTCAAAATAATTCAGTCGAGTTTATTTTGATCGCATTTTTATCAGGCGTCATAGGGGGCTACATATCTAATAATATTCGTAAGCGATCTAAGCTCGTGCGCGCGGGTCTTTTTGCGGGTATAATAGCTGGCTTAGCGGGAGCCGCCATCGGCCTGCTAAGTGGATTTTCCTTAAGTCTTATCGGCCAACAAACAATTGTTGCCCTTATAATTGGGCTACTAACTGGCGTTTTAGCCGTCGGCTTACTACCTATTTTTGAGCAACTTTTTAAAATTACCACCGAAATTACTTTGCTAGAATTAACTGACTTTAATCACCCACTATTGCGCCGCATGCAAATTGAGGCGCCAGGCACCTATCACCACAGCCTGATGGTAGCTAACCTGTCAGAGAATGCAGCGGCGGCAATCGGTGCGAGTCCCTTGCTCTGCAGAGTCTGTTGTCTTTTTCATGATATAGGTAAGCTAGTAAAGCCAGAGTACTTCACGGAAAATCAGCGGGACCGAAGCAACCCGCACAACGAGAAGAATCCATCAATGAGCGCATTGGTGATTAAAGCTCACGTAAAAGAAGGCGTGGAAATGGCACGCAAAGAGAAACTACCGCGTGTAATAACAGATGTCATACGTCAACATCACGGAACGACTCTCATTCAATACTTCTATCATCAGGCACAAGAAAAACAAAGTAATGCTCATATAAGACATGCCGAAAAGGTAATAGATAAAAAATATCGCGAGGAATCAGCGAAGAAAGTCGACGAGAGCACTTACCGATACGACGGACCCAAGCCAGGGTTTAAGGAGAGTGCTATCATTTTTTTCGCTGACAGCGTCGAGGCTGCTAGCCGAAGCTTAAAGAAGGTATCACAACATAATGTGGAAGAACTTATAGACAAAATATTTAAAGACCGTATTGAAGACGGGCAACTAGACAAATGCCATCTTACTTTTCACGAACTTAACCTGATACGCAAGAGTTTCATTTACACTGTGCTAAATATGCAACATGCACGAATCGAGTACCCCAAAAGTAAGTCCGAGGAAAAAAGTTCGCAATAGATACAACTACCCATGACGCTACCAACGCTAAGTCTGGAGGTTAACAACCAGTATCGCGCGCTTGATGCTCCTGAAGATGTCGCTATATGGATCTTTCAAACGCTACATTCGTCCGGAAAATTTCCAATTGCTGGCGGAGAGCTTTCCGTGGCTTTCGTAAATGACACACAGATTGCTAAAATCCACGATGATTACATCGGCGATCCAACCCCTACAGACGTAATCACATTTCCTGCCAATAGTGAAATGGAATCTGCAGGAGAAATTATTGTCTCTGTCGATCGCGCCCGTATTCGCGCCGAAGAACTCAAGGTGTCATTTAGTCGCGAACTATCTCTTTACCTCATACATGGTTGGCTTCATTTAGCTGCATACGATGATAAAAATGATGCAGACTGCGCTAAAATGCGAGAAGCCGAGCAAGCCGCACTCACTGTCTTAGACGAAAAAGAAGTACCACTAAAGTTTACCCTTTTAGAGATTTAAAACTTCTCATTTAGTTGACTGCTCGAGTGCTTCAAACAAGGGTCATATTGTGCCCATCGACGAACAGCCCAAAGTTCCAATTACCCCGCCCAAACTGTGGGTGGAATATTATGGAGATTATCTCTACGGATTCGCTATGTCGCGCTTAAGGAACGCTGAAGCCGCCGCCGATTGCGTACAGGATACTTTTCTTGCGGGAATCAAAGCGCTCGAGCACTTTGACGGTAGTAGAGATATTAAGTTTTGGCTACGCGGAATTATGCGTAATAAAATTGTCGACCAAATCCGCAAATCGATTAAGGAAAATAAGGTCAATATTGAAGCAGAAGATGAAGCTCTAATAGAGAGTTTTTGGTTTAAATATAGCGGCATCGCTACAACCAACCCTGACCCTTGGCAATTCAACCCACGCAAACATTATGATAATGGTGAGTTCTGGGTTGTACTGGAAAAATGTATCGCTCAAGTCAAACATCCTGCGCGCGAAGCCTTTGTATTACGCGTACTTGAAGAGCAAACAACTGAAGAAGTTTGTAAGGCTATGGATATAAGTCCGAACTATCTATGGGTTCTGTTACATAGAGCACGAGAACAACTTAAAACTTTGCTCGAAGCGAATTGGACCGGAAAAAATTCAAAATAGCTATACTCATATGATCACCTGTAAACAAGTCTCCAATGCCCTTTCGAAAGAGAATTATAAAGATATGCCTTTTGTACGTAGGTTCTTTCTAAGATTACACGTAAGTTTATGCCTATTTTGCGGCAAATTCAACAAACAGGTTATGGAATCGCAGCATATGTGCAGCTGTTATAAAGAACATGAGGACACACTTGCCAGCCATCGCCCTAAGATGGATGAACTGAAAAAAGAAGCGCTCAGCAAATTAATCCAGTCACAGATAAAATAAAAATTTAAACTCTCGGTTAGTAATTCACCGATTACTGGTACAGCCAAGATAGTACTGGCACACACATGCCTCAGACCAGCCGGTACAAATTTGTTCTACAATCTAGGTACGGCTTCAAGTAACTTTATCGTGTATGGATGCTTAGGATTGGTATAAATTTCCTCTGCACTAGCATATTCTACTATTTTTCCTTCGGTCATAACAAGTACTGCATCACTAATATGCTCAACTACTGCTAAATCGTGGGCAATAAATAGATAAGTCAGCCCCAATTCCTCCTGCAGATCTTGCAAAAGATTTACTATTTGAGCCTGAACAGAAACATCTAGGGCACTGACAGGCTCGTCGCAAACAATAAAATCGGGCTCTACCGCAAGAGCACGGGCGATACCAATTCGCTGACGCTGCCCACCACTGAACTGATGCGGATAGCGCTGCATAAGGTCGGCGGTGAGACCAACTTTTTCGAGAAGATCCGCAACGCGTGCTTGTTTTTGAGCTTTATTCCATTCTTTAAAATGAATATGTAGTGGTTCCGCGATAATGCTAAAAACCGTCATTCTCGGATTTAATGAACTAAAAGGGTCCTGGAAAATAACTTGTATTTTTTTTCGATATGGAAAAAACTCGCTATTAGTAAAAGTAGCTAGATTTGCTCCATCGTAATACACCGAACCCGCAGTTAGAGGAACTAAGCGAGCGATGGCACGACCGGTTGTCGTTTTACCGCTACCACTCTCGCCCACAAGACCAACAGTCTTACCCTTAGGTATATCAAAACTAATACCATCAACCGCCTTAACTACATCTACTGTACGCTGTAATAGGCCACCCTTGACTGGAAAGTGGACCTTTAAATCGTTCACTGAAAGTAAGCTTTCAGTTGTGAATAATTTAGACATGATTATTTCTATATTTAAAAGAACACACCATGCAAGAGTTAGACTAGAAAAATTTAGAACGTACATAGATAATACGTGCAAAGCTGGACTTCGCTTAACAAGATAATACATAATCTATATTAAATGCAATTACAGCAAACACTAGTCGCCTTAATACGCTTAGTAAAAACTAATATAAACCAAAAATATTTAATCATGCTTAAAAATTCTCACATACATGAAATCATATATAGCTAAATTCGCTCTTTCTATCAGCCTATCATTACTTCTTCTCACTCTTTGTGCCTGTAATTCTACTCGTGTCGATAATGGCGTTATAATTCAAAAAAAGTCTAATTATAATCCACTAAATTATATTCCAAAAATACAATTTTAGTCCGAGTGTATGTAGGCAGACAAAAAATTCTTGTATTTGTAATGCAGAGCTTAGTCTACATTATACGCAATCACTCCGCTCCTACTGTAGTGTTAGACCAGAGTAGTTAGTTATTTAAAGCAATTAATAGCCAAATTAAAAGGCCCCACATGTGCCGTGTTAGTGGGAGTTCTTAGCCTTTTTCGTCTAAGGTGGGTGCTTTTCGCATGGGTAAATATCTTCCGATTGACGGCTAGATAAACACTCACGTTAGTCATGCTCCCGATTATTAAAGAGTAAAGGACAGAATCTCCGATAAGTCTCGAACACCGTAGGGTTAATTGTATCTATAGTATAATTTTGACCATAAGCAACCAGAAAGAAAAGATATTTACCTTGCTACAAACTGGACAAATTTAGTCCTAGCGACACACTTACAAGAATATGAGACGCTTACCGCAGGAGATTATCGCCCGCAAGCGAGATGGATATGCTCTAGATCACGTAGATGTAAAGGAATTCATTGATGGAGTTGTAAACGGAGATTTTTGCGACTATCAAACCTCAGCACTTCTCATGGCTATTGTACTACAAGGTATGGACTCGAAAGAAACAGGCCTCTTAACTAATGCGATGATGCGCTCTGGGCGCATCATAGAGCTACCCGAGATTAGCCGCCCAAAAGTTGACAAACATTCCACGGGTGGAGTCGGCGATAAAGTCTCCTTGATTCTAGCTCCTCTGGCTGCGGCCTGCGGTCTTTGTGTGCCCATGATGAGCGGCCGCGGCCTGGGACACACAGGTGGTACCCTTGACAAGTTGGAAGCTATACCCGGTTTTCGTACTCAAATAAGTGAAGAGTCTTACCGAAGACAGTTACAAGAGATACACCAGGCTATGATCGGCCAATCTAACGATATAGTCCCCGCAGACAGAAGACTCTATGCCCTTCGTGATGTGACAGCGACAGTTGAGAGCATTCCCTTAATCTGCGCCAGTATTTTAAGTAAAAAGCTAGCTGAGGGGATCGATGCGCTAGTACTGGACGTCAAATTTGGAAACGGAGCATTCATGGCTGACGAGGACTCGGGGCGCAAGTTGGCCGAAGCTCTTGTTGATATCAGCACCAGTATGGGAAAGCCAACCTCGGCCCTACTCACTAGAATGGATCAACCGCTCGGCAGAATGGTTGGGAACTCTCTCGAAGTAATCGAAGCGATCGATTGTCTACGCGGGAATGGACCAAGTGATCTAATGGAAGTCACCTATGCACTCTGCACGGAAATGCTCATTCTAGGCGGCCTGCACAAATCTAGGAGCGAAGCAAAAAAATCACTCGAAGCAGCTATAAATAGCGGCGCCGCGCTGCACGCATTTCGAGAACTGATCAATAGCCAAGGTGGCGACTGTACTGTAATCGATGACGTCTCGCGTCTGCCACATACAAATCAGAATAAAGAAATCAACCTGGGCAATGACAAGCCGCTATATGTAACTAGCTTAGACGCAAAAGAATTTGGTTTGGTAGCCTGCTTGCTCGGTGCAGGGCGTGTTAACGCCGACTCAATCGTAGACCCATCAGTCGGCTTAGAATTGCTAAAAAAGATCGGTGATCGTGTCGATACACACGAAGGAATTGTCCGTATCCACTATAAAGACGCAAAACTACTCGGGCATGCAGAAGAACGCCTAAAAAGAGCAATAATACTATCTGAAAAGAAACCGGAAAGGTATCCTTTGGTTATTGACCATATATTTTCCGAAGAGTCGACAGGTAAAAGAACATAGATTTTTCAATCCCTTAATTATCTCGAATCAAAAAAGGCCATGAAACTACCTATACTGCCTGAAAAACTGGCTAACTTTAAACCAGAGATCGGACTAATTCTTGGCTCTGGGCTCAGCTCCTTTGCAGACGACAGAATTAAGCTTTCCGGTCGACTACAATACAATGAGATTGAAGGCTTTCCCATCTCTACCGCCCCTGGCCACATAGGACAGTTCATTTACGGCACCATATGTGGTAAACGTGTAATATGCATGCAGGGGCGCTTACATTTTTATGAAGGCTATAGCATGGACCAGCTGACTCTGCCTGTGCGTTTAATGAACAGCTTAGGCGTACAGACTCTCTTTATTACCAACGCTGCAGGAGGAATTCATCGCGATTACAAGCCCGGGGATTTCATGCTTCTGAATGACCATATAAATCTCCTGGGCACTAATCCACTAATAGGCTTGCAGGGCGATAAAGGAGTATACTTCCCAGACATGTCAGAGGTTTATGACAGTACTCTACGCATGAAAATACGTAATTGGTCAGAGGCTAATAAAATTGAGCTTAAGGAAGGTGTTTACCTCGCGACTACCGGACCTAGCTATGAAACTCCTGCCGAGATACGTGCTTTTACCTTATTAGGCGCAGATGCCGTCGGCATGTCTACGGTACCGGAGGCTATAGTCGCACGCAAATTAGGCATGCGAGTACTCGGCATTTCGTGCATAACCAACACCGCAGCGGGTATCTCCGAGACCAAACTCTCCCACGAAGAAGTATCCAAAACCGCCAGCCGTGTAAGTTCGCAGTTTGCAGACTTGCTCGAGGCCGGCATTAACTTAGCTTAAAAATATATGGCTACTAATCTCTGCGACCACCCGCTCGTTCAGCATCATCTAACTATCCTACGGGACCGTAAAACTAACACTCGTGATTTCCGGCTAAGTTGCAAAGGTGTGAGCCAAGTTGTTATTTTAGAAGCAGCTAAGCTACTCATCCTCGATACCCTTGAAGTCGAAACGCCCTTAGAGACGACAATCGGCGCCCGCCTATCTGAAGGTATTGTTTTAGTACCTATTCTACGTGCGGGTCTCGGCATGCTCGAGCATGCGATGGATATTCTTCCTAATTCTAGTGTTGGCTATATTGGAATGGAACGCGAAGAAGCTACTGCTGAGGCTAGTTGTTATTATACGAAAATGCCAGAGCTAGATAGTAGCACACAGGTGTTTGTACTTGATCCCATGCTTGCAACCGGTGGTTCGGCTGCCCAATGCGTAGAGCAGATTAAAACGTATGGGGTAAAACGTATTACAATGCTCTGTATTATCGCAGCTCCCGAGGGTCTTGACGCTTTTGAGACTGTGCACCCCGACGTTCCTGTAATTGCAGCGAAAATTGACAGGGCACTAAATGATCAAAAATACATACTTCCTGGACTCGGCGACTTTGGCGACCGGCTCTATAATTTATGATACGTGTAGAAAACCACTTTGAAGATGTCCTCGAAAAAGCCATTTCGGGTCTAGGGCTCAAAATAGAGGATCTAGCTAAAACTAGTGGGATTCAATATAAACGTATAGAGGCATTACTTCAAGGAGAGGTCGACGAACTTCCTCTACGAGCTCTAGCTCCGCTACTAGGTCTCTCGGCTAATAAATTAGTTAACATGGCGCATAACAAGCGGCAGCCCAATATTAAACTACCTGAGCGCGTTGCCCTATTTAATACCCCGTTTCCAGTGCCGGAATATGAGACCATGACGGTCAATAGCTACTTAATTTGGAGCGGTCAAATAGCTGCTGCTTTTGATACAGGTGCGAATGCCTATAATTTACTGACTGAAATCGAGCAGCGTGGCCTAAAACTAGAGTCACTATTCATTACTCATACTCATCTAGATCATATCGCTGCGCTATCGCAAATACGCGATGCACATCCCAAATGTATTCTCTACTGCCCTAAAAAAGAATTGCTTCCTGGCGCCTTTACCTTGAATGCAGGTGACTGCTTAAATTGCGGAGATTTACAAATTAAAGCTCTCCAAACCTCGGGCCACTCGCCGGGAGCGCTCAGCTATATTGTAACAGACGGAGAATTGAAAACAGCATTCGTAGGCGACGCCATTTTCTGTCTCTCAATGGGTAAAGCGCCAATAGCCTACCAAGAAGCTCTAAAAAACAACCGTAACCACATACTTAGTCTCCCAGAAACAACAATCCTCTGCCCTGGGCACGGTCCTGTCACATCGGTGGCATATGAAAAGACAAACAACCCATTTTTTTAAGCGATAGCGTCTACTGACAAATTACTTGCCACAGTAATTAGATATGGGAAATACCGCCGCTCCATCCTTGCGCCATAATAGTTGATTGCTTTTATGAATAACCGTGCTGATCTCTCTAACGCTATCACACACACAGAACATCAGAAAAGAATATGACTGCATCAAAGATCCCACAACATGTAGCCGTCATTATGGATGGCAACGGTCGCTGGGCAGAACAACATGGCTTGCCCCGAATTGAGGGTCACCGAAAAGGTACACAGGCGGTCAAGCGCATACTCAAAGCAGCAGAAGATTTCGGAGTTAAGAACATCACGCTTTTTGCCTTTAGCGTGGAAAACTGGAATCGTCCAAAGCTGGAAGTTGCCGCGTTAATGCAACTGCTAGAGAGCTTCCTAAAAGAGCAAAAAGAGCAACTCGTTAAACGCGAAATGAGGCTGCGCGTACTCGGTCGAACCAGCGAACTGCCAAGAAGTACACAAAAGCAGCTCCGAAAAACCGAACAAGCCACTCAGACATTCAATAATCTCACGGTAGGTCTAGCGCTAAACTATGGATCACGCACAGAAGTCGTAGATGCGGTAAAAGCGATTACTCTAGATGCGCAAGAAGGACTGCTCGACCTGAATGAGCTCGACTACGAGGTTTTCCGCCAATATCTTTATACAAAAGAAATGCCGGATCCTGACTTAATCATTCGAACCTCGGGCGAGTGCCGGCTTAGTAACTTCCTCCTCCTACAGTCCGCATATTCTGAAATCTATCTAAGTGATGTACTATGGCCAGACTTTGACAAAGCCGAATTCGGCGCGGCATTAAAAGCTTACGCCTCTCGCGAGCGGCGCTTCGGAAAAACTGCTCAACAACTGACCTCTTAACAGTCTGGGCGCACCACGACCATTTAACCTTCCAAATATGAGTCAACGTATATTAAGCTTTGCCGTTTTATGGATTTTTCTAGGTATTTCACTTTTTATCTTTGGCGTACATGCTGGCGTCTTTGCCATCGTACTCCTCGCCTTTTTTACCCAGCTAGAACTTTACCAACTCTTTGACAAAATGGGGCTCAAACCGATCAAAAATATTGGTTTGGCCGCAGGAGTTGTTATAACGCTTGGTTCCTACTATTTAGGAGATCTCAATTCGGGAAGCGACCTCTTTATGCTCAGTTTTGTAATACTAGCCTTATTAATAATAAGTCTGGACTTAAAGGCAGGTCGATTAAGCAGTTTTATGCCTACACTCTTCGGTCTGTTTTATGTGCCGTTCTTAATGCACTTTTTAATTAAGATTGTGAAGCTAGCAGAGGAAAATGCCCAAATAACCGAACTGGGTACGCCAACAGGCATCTTTCTCGCCGTCTGGTTGGTAGCTGTAGCTAAGTGCACTGATGTAGGTGGCTTACTCGTCGGCATGCGCTTTGGCAGGACGCCTCTCTCGATCATCAGCCCAAAAAAAACCTACGAGGGAGCCGCTGGTGGTATCGTATTTTCTATGCTCGTGGGTATAATCTTAGCTGCTGTATTTCACAAATATGTTCCTGAGACTCTTACTTGGTGGCGCTTTGCGCTGATCGCCATTCCGATCAGCATTACTTCGGTCGCTTCAGACCTTGTCGAGTCAGCCTTTAAACGCCAAGCTGGAGTGAACGATTCAGGCAAAATCATACCTGGAATCGGGGGCATTTTTGACCTTACGGACAGTTTAATTCTTACTTCTCCACTTGGGTATTTGCTCTTTAAATTCACGGTCTTTTCATGAAGAAGGTCGTTCTCTTAGGAGCCACCGGATCTATCGGAGGCAGTGCTTTACGTGTATTACGCGCGCACAAAAACCGGCTGCAACTCGTCGGAGTCGCTGCTAAGGGCAACTACCAAGAGTTAGCGGATATTTGCAGGGAGTTCAAAGTAGGCAATGCTGTGCTTCAGTCCGAGCGAGCTTACATAGAGGCCAAAAAGACAGGGGATTTCCCATCTAGAACGCAGCTTAATTGCGGTTCTCAGGCTCTCGAATCACTCGCATCAATACCAGATGCAGACATCGTTTTAGTCGCTACAGTCGGCACTGCTGGTCTACGCCCCACACTGGCAGCAATTGATGCGGGCAAAGACATCGCCCTTGCCAATAAAGAGCTACTTGTCTTAGGCGGTGCTCATGTTGTGGAGGCAGCCTACCGCAAAAGAGTACGCCTCTTACCAACCGACAGCGAGCATAACGCTATTTTCCAATGCCTTGAGAAGAGCCCATTAGACCAAGTAGATAAGCTTATCCTAACTGCATCTGGCGGACAGTTCCGCAATACTCCTATTAGCGAATTAAATTTGGTAACACCTTCTATGGCGACCCAACACCCTAACTGGTCTATGGGCCCAAAAATTACAGTCGACTCTGCAACTATGGCTAACAAAGGACTCGAAATAATCGAAGCACATTGGCTTTTTGGTCTCGAAGCGGACCGCCTTGAGGTGGTCATTCATCCACAAAGCATGGTACACTCTTTTGTACAACAAATCGACGGTTCCATCCTCGCTCAACTAAGCCCACCTTCTATGACATTCGCCATACAACACTGCCTTCTTTATCCTGATCGCGCCCCAGGCGTGGAGCCAACGATTGATTTCACCGAGGTCTTACAGCTTGATTTTGAAGCGCCCAATTATGCCCGTTATCCATGCCTAGAACTTGCCTACGAGGCACTGCGTAGTGGCGGCGCGGGACCCGCAATTTATAACGCAGCCAATGAAGTTGCTGTTGAACGCTTCCTTGCCAAAGAGGTCGCTTACCTTGATATACCTAAAATTATTGAATATACTCT
>CACKVQ010000020.1 GCA_902603705.1 Puniceicoccaceae bacterium | reverse complement strand
GCCAAGTACAGTAGATCCAGAAGATGTTCTTAGAACTCCCAACCCAGATGGTTATGGAAGACGTTTTGTGCTTACTTCAATTCGATGGCTAGATGATAAGTAAATCATTCAATTACAAATATAGTCTATTTGCATTACAGATAGCTTTAACATTTCTATTTAGCACATCCTATATCAACGGACAGAGCAAAAATGATGAAGAAGAAAGCATTCTTAGAGTAAACTTTTCTGTCTTTTCATTTAAGCGCCTAAGTGGCTTGCATTACTTAAAGGGAGACTTAAGCGACGGCGTACCGCTGAAGTTTTACTCAAGCGACCGATCACCGATGTACACTTTTGAAGGACAGAATCCAATCATTTTTTTTAGGGAAACACCAGCGCCTACAGACATAGATCCTAATGCTATAAAACGTTTAAAAGTTGCAGAAATCTCAATACCGCAATCTGGCGGAGACTACCTTTTTATATTTTTCAAAAATTCAAAATCAGAGTCTGAATCTTACAGAATCTTTCCATTGGATGATTCTTTAGCCGTTCTTCCATATGGCTCAGTGCGATTCTTCAATGCTACTACACATGAACTGATAGGAAAATTGGGTAAAATTGATATTTCAATAGGGCCAGGACCAAGCAAATCCTACCAATTAAAAGGCAACAGCCATTCGCTCACATATGGCTTTAAATATGATGACAAGTTTCATCTTAGTTACCAAAGCCCTTTCCAACTTAGCCAAGACGTACGAGGAATATTTATGATAAGCCCACCTTTTATTAAAGGTTCTTCAATATTGCAGACTCGTCTCTTGCGAGACGCAAAATTATACGAAGATGCTGACCAAAATATTTTGCAGTCCGACTAGATTATTATTTTACCGAGTTTTTATATACATAATTTCATATAAAAGCCCTTTTCTAGCAGTATTTTGCTTATTGCATTAAAGTAGCCCTACGACGCTGTGTACCACCTAGTCTTGCTTTTCGCTTATTAGTGCAATCTGATGTTTTACCTGGCCGTATTATCCATGTTAACTTGTTGCTATTGTAAATTAATTTTTTATATAGAGTGATAAATTCCCGGTCATGTCCTAATCTTACAGGGTGCATACTTTTTGCATTCATTGGAGTCTTGATACTGCCTTTTTCGCCAGTAAATGGAAATGAGACTGCGCAAACTCTGTCAGAAACCCTCTCACAAGGGCAGGCAGCTCTGGCAGCGGGCGATTATGAGTCAGCTTATCAAGCGTTCGTGGAAATAGATACTACTTTTAATCGTGAACCGGAAGTAGCAAGCGACTCTTTTCAACTAGTAGTTCTTCCCATTAAGGGCTATGCAGCTTTATTAACTAAAAGATTAGAAGAGGCGATCTACGCTTTTGATTCATTTATTCAACGCTTTCCTAAAGACCGTACACGTACCAGCTTTGTACTTTTTAATATGGCTAAAGCGCAGTCTCAAATGGGTCAGCCTAATGATGCAATAGAAACTTATCGCCGTTTTGTAGCCCTAGATCCTGAACGTGCAGAGGCTCCCTTGGCAACGCTCGAGGCAGTCCGACTCATGTTTGATAATGGTCGTGAGGATGAAGCCTTTGAAGCATTAGATAATCTTAAGAATCTACTTCGTCCTGGAGTACTTCGCAATAAGGCTCGATTAATGGCGCTTCAGAAGTCGCTTGACCTAGGTCGTGTAGAACAGGCGAGGGGCTATATGCTTGACGAAAATTGGGCCGACACTGAAATGCCAGAATTAGCAGTCCTTGCACTAGCTGCTCTGGAAATGGGTAATGAATTGCTTGAGGCGCGGAATTATAATGATGCTATCCGTTGTTACCGACTAGTACCATCTTATGAGCGCTTGATCGAGGCTCAAAAGTATCGTCTAGCAAATACTCGTGAACGTTTTGAGAGCCGTCGCCGTGCAGTAGGGCTTTACCAAGGAGGACAATTCTGGACACAATTTTACACTCGCTTAATTGCTCGTCTTGAAGGTCAGTTAAAGGGCCTGCGTGAAGCTGAGGATTATTCTGCCTCTCTCTATTTAGCATTTGGACAGGCTTATTTACTTGCTGAGCGGCCTCGAGAGGCTTGGGTAATATTTGAACGCTTAGCTCGAGACTCTAAATTACCTGTAGCCCTACAAAGCGAAGCTCACTATCGCTGGATTCTTGCAGCTATTGAAGTAGGAGTATGGGAGGATGCCTTTAGAATCGCCGAGGGTTTTGGGCGTCGTTTCCCCGAATCTCCACTTGTGCCTGATGCTCTCTACCTTTTGGCTAATGCTTACCAGAGTTCTGGTCAATATAACGATGCCATTGATGTACTCAGCCACTTTCTTGCTAATTATTCAGAACATTCACTTGCACCACGTGTGCTTTTTGCACGCGGTTATAATCGCAATCTAATAAATCTTCCAGTTGAAGCGCGTGATGACTTTGAGAGCTTTATAATCAAATATCCGAAGCATGGCCTACTTTTAGATTCTCACTTTTGGAGGGCACTCACCTTTTTTGCCGAACGCAATTACGATCAGACATTGGAAGCTCTTACTATTTTAGCACCTAAAGTAAAGGGTGGTCGCCTCGAGCCAGAGGTTGTTTATCGACTAGCGGCGACACACTATGCTAAAGGCGATTATGAAAAAGCTTTAGTAAGTATAAAAAATTACCTAAATGAATACCCACTTCACATGCGTGTTGATGAAGGAAGCGTGCTCTTAGGCGACATTCAAATGGGGCGAGGTAATCTAGAGCTTGCCTGCTCGATATTTGGTAATATTGCTCCAAGCGCAGATCACCTGTTTACTTATTCTATTTTTCAAGTCGGTAAGATATATAGAGCATTGGCTGGTGCTTCGGAGGAGCCCGAACAGCGTATTAGCTACCTGAAAGCTCATTTGGAGCACTTTCAAGCTTACTTGGACCGGAATGATGTTCCCCAAAAAAGCCGCATTAGTGATGCTTTATATTGGGCAGGATGGACCCACATTGAGTTGGGAAGTGAAAGTATGGCTCGCAGTATTTTCGATAGAGCACTTGACCTTTATGGTAACGACCCTGAAGCTAGTGAGGTAGTTAATATCATCGATGCCCTCGCACGCATCGAGAAACGGCTGAACAACCTAAGCCGCCGCGATCGAGACGCTGAACTCAAGGCTTGGATTGATGATCAAAAAGCAATCGCCTTTAAATCGGATCGCTTAACTTATTACGCCCGCTTGAATCTCTACCTTCAGTCTATGGTTCCCCCAGATGAGCCGACTAGTCTTGTATTTGATACTGTTGAGAAAGTTCCGATGGATCTTTTAGATGCGCAGACTTTAGGAGTGATCGCAACTACTCTTGTTGATCGTTACGCCCGCGTTGCCGAGGAATACCTTGAGCGATTAGAGGAAGAGTATGCAGATAGTCCGTATCGAAGTTATGCTTACTATACTCGTGCTTACCTTCTTATAGCTAAACAAGATTATGAGCCAGCACGAATTCTTCTTTCCCGCTTTCATTTAGAGAGCCCTATGCATCCTTTATCGATTCAGGCAAATTTACTTTACGCAGAAAGTTTAACTCATACTGCCCGTTACGAAATGGCTACAACTTTATTGGAAGACTTGCTTAAGCGCCGCGATGCCCGAGGGCGACCACATGCAGAAGCGCTTCTAGCGCTAAGTCTGAATGCGGAAGCAGCAGGTAATATTAAGCGTGCAGTTCCATACGCGCAGCGTGTTTTTAATGTTTATCGCGCCTATCCTGAATTGGCAGGACGAGCTTACTTGATGAGCGCCCGGCAGTTAGAGAAACTCGGAGATATTCGGTCCGCACACCGTAGTTTGAAAGAAATGCTAACCGATGAACGGATACGGAAATTACCTCTTTCTGAAGAGGCGATAACCTTGTGCTCGCAACTTGAAGTGCTTTTACCCGAGGAGACAGATACGCCTGCAGTTATTGACAAAGTTACAGAACAGAAGGCGAAATAGTGAATTAAATATGAAATTATTCAAATTGTATAAATTTATTTTGCTAGCTGCTTTTATTTTCGCAGCCAGAGCTCTGTTTGGTCAAGGTTCACCTAGCCTTTTTGAGATTCGCACAGATTTGCAGGCTCCATTATCTATACAGCTCAAAAAAGGAAACTTCCAAACTGGGCAAGTTGTGCATTGGGATGGTCAAATTATGAGGCTTCGCGTAGATCTGGGTGGCGGCACAGCCGAGATGAGCTTTTCTGTTGATGAGATTAGTGCAATCAGCTTCCCAGGAAATAAGCATATTAACACTCTTTACGAATGGATGCGCACTCCTGGGCGTGCAGAAGATGCTCTTGAGCTATGCCGCGCTTATTATCAGCAACGTGGGGCTTACCTAGACTTCTTGGAAGATTCTGATATTAATTTATTTTTTCGTTACGCTATGTTTGCTCTAGAGCAAAACGAGCCCTTACGTGCTGTTGCGATGATCGAAGTATTCCGCCCACTTATTTCTGACCCGATACGACTCCGCGAGTTGGATGATGCTATTTTGTTAGGTTTCTTTATGAGTGGCATGCGTGAGGAAGCAGAGGCACAAGCCCGGCTTATTATAGAAGAATCCCCGCCAACTGGACCGACTGCGATGCCATGGCGTATCTTAGCAGAGTTACACTTTGATGCAGAACGCTACGAGGCTACTTTCTGGACCGCGCTTCAACCTATTGCTTACTCGAATCAGATGCCTATGGCAGAATTGGATGCTTGCTATGCACTTGCGTTGGTTTCGGCAGAAGAGCTCCGGCTAAAAGTCGATGCACAGCGCCTAGCCATAGAGATGCTTGACCGTAACCTTTCTTGGCCTAAGAGCATCCCTGCTTTAATTGATAGAGAGCCTAAATTTTTACGCTTAGGGTCCGAAGCGAGTAAAGCTATCGAAGAAGAAAATATACCCCATGCAGAAAAGCTTTTGCTAAAATCTCTCGAAACACCTGCACCTATTGACTTAAGTGAATCTCTTCCTAGCCGCTTGAGTCTTTAATTATAATCTATCCACTCTTACTAAATCCAAATATGCAAAATATCCTATCATTAAAACAACACTTATTATTTGCCGTTTTTTCTGTATTTCTAATTCTACCACTGTGGGCTCAGGATGTAGCGGAAAATAGTACTGAAAAGACTTCTTTATTGGGTCTTCTTCAACAAGGCGGCTGGGCTATGTTTCCTCTTGGTCTGACGGCTTTGTTTATGTTTTTCCTAATTTTTTACTGCTGGCGTGAAACACGCAGCGCTCGTTTCGCACCCTCCTCTTTAAGCGATGCGCTAGAGGCTACACTACGCGGCCGCGACCTAGATAAAGCAGTCAGTTTATGTGCTGGCACCAATTCCGTCCTTTCTCGCTGTCTATCGGTAGGATTGACCAAATGCCGCTTGACTAAGCCTGACCTTAATCGCGAAAAAATTGAAGCTTCTTTCATGGACAACGTAGAAGCGGAAGAGGGAGCTATCGGCCAGTGGATAAACTACCTCAATGTTGTAGCTGCTGTAGCGCCTATGATTGGTTTACTTGGTACAGTCAGCGGAATGATTAGTGCCTTCCAAACGATTGGACAAGTCGGTATGGGGGACCCAAGTGCGCTTGCCTCCGACATTGGCGAAGCATTAGTAACTACTGCTACAGGTCTTGTAATTGGTATTCCAGCTATGGTCGCTTATTTTATATTCCGCAATCGCCTAAACACTGCGATCCTTAAGACAGTGGAGTCTGGCGGTGATTTAATTGATAATCTCGTCGAAGGAGAGCAATAAACGAATCTAGCCGAGTTATTATAGCAGTGATTAGAGTTTAGTAGGCATGGCTGATTCACCAATATCCCGCTATCAGGAACGTAGTAAAAATGGTGATTCTATTCGTAAGAAAGCCCTTTGGCTTTCACTTCTGCAGGCGGTTGCGGCGATATTGTTTCTTTTGCTTAGTGCCCGTTATGTCACTGTTTTGGTGCTGAGCCTAAAAGAAGAGCCTGTATTTTCCGCGCCTAAAACTATTTATCTGCCTCAGCGTGAATTGGAGCACCAAATGGCTGTTTCGGAATTCCAGAACGCTGCCGCTACACCTGCCACTATTCCTACGCTTAGCACTGAAAGTCTTCTTGCGAGCGCGCCACCGCTACCTGCTATTCCTGATGTTGAATTTACTCCTGTAGATAATGAAGCTATGGTTACCGATTCCGACGCGCTTTTTGGCCAGTCCGGACTTATGGGAGCCCTCGGTACTCTCAGTTCGCAGGCCTCAAGTGTTTCTTTTTTAGGGATAACTGAAGAGGCGGCGCGTTTTGTAATTATAGTGGATGTTTCTACCAGTGTGCTTAATAGTGTTAATGCAGCAGGTTCTAGCATGGGAAATATCCGCGACGAAGCTAAGCGGCTAATCGAAAGTTTAAATGGAAATACCTTATTTGGATTTATTCAACATTCTAGGAACTATGATCCTTTTGAAGACAATCTCATTCCAGCAATAGTAGCTAACAAAGAAAACGCCCTAGAATGGTTGGACAGAAGGTTTAGAACTGATGGATCTGGTTCTGGTTGGCGCAGCGGACCTGCAGTTGGTGACCACCAAAATGGATTACTAACTATACTCGACTTCGCATTTAACATGCAACCAGACGTAATATTTCTTATTTCTGACGGGGGTTATTTTTCTAATCTCGTAGGTGGCCGCCAAGCTCCCGTAAGTTTGAGCGATACCCTTAATCTAATCCGCATCCGTCAAAAGGATTTACCTAACGACGCTAGAATTCATTCAATTCACTTCCCAGACAAACGAGGCATAAATGACGGGCGTATTGGTGCAGGAATGCGTGCAATTGCGACTCGTAACGGTGGTAAATATCGTAAAATAGACTAATGAAAAAGCTCCGAAGAAGAAACCAAGAGCCAGAAGATTTTCAGATGGCTCCTATGATAGACATGGTATTTTTATTACTTGTCTTCTTTATGACGGTTGCATCGGTGGCTAAAAGTCAGCGCCAAGTTGAGTTAGACTTACCTGAGTCAGAGGAAAGTAAAATTCCAGAAGATGTGAGCGGCCGGGGAATTTTATCTGTCGATGCCGATGGTCTCTACTATATAGGAGACGAGCCTCATAGCTTGGAAGAGCTTGGTGTTGTGATTAAAAGACGACTAGCTGCCGATCCTGAGCTCCGCGTCCAAGTCCGAGCTGATCAAGCTTCAGAATACGCTGCGGTTCAAAAGCTTCTTAAAGTAGCTGCGCAGGCCGGAGCCTATGAAATTATTTATGCCACTTACGAAGCCCGATGAGACGCCGTAAAAAACAAGCCGAAGGTAAGCCTCAGATTCCCATCGCGCCACTGATCGATGCGGTGTTTTTACTTTTAATTTACTTCATGGTGACTTCTTCCTTGGAACGTCAAGAGGCCGATATATCTTTTGAGCTTCCTGGAACCATCGAGCAGGACGAGCCTCTCGAACTTCCCGACGAGCAAATTATTGAAATTAGTGCGAAGGGCCAAGTTAGCGTGAACGAATATGCCTATGATAGCCCTACAGCCACTCGTTTGTTGGAATTAGAAGGAATGCTCTCGCGCCTAAAGGAAGCCAGTGAGGCGAATAAAACCACTACCCAGGTAACTATATCTCCTAGCCCTAAGACTCAGCACAGGATCATAATTAGGGTAATGGACGCTGTATCAGCTGCTGGTATTACAGGAGTAAATTTTTCACTCGAGTAGTAACAAGAGGAGCTAGCGGCAGCGCTAATAATCAAACTTACTCTATCTTCGGCTTGTCGATAAGGTAGATCTGTTATTGAACGATCTCTTTAAGGCGCTTGCCTATTGCAACACGTAGCAAAGGGAGAAATTCCTCGATCGAGCTGTCCTGTACATTGAGCCCGGCAGCGCATGCATGTCCACCGCCCCCAAATTGTTTGGCTATTTGATCGACGCGGAACTTAGGATCTTTTGCTCGGAGGCTGCCTTTAAGCGCGCCGCTTCGCTCTTCGAGCATTACGCCGATTTCAACCCCATCGATTGCGCGAGCATAGTCGACGAGTCCCTCGGAGTCTTCGATTGTCGCGCCGGTGGCTTTATAGGCACCTTCCTCAATTAGTCCGATGCAGACGAGGCCTTCGAAGTCTATGGTCAGTGAATCTAGGAAATTTTGAAGAAGCTGAATTTTAGCAAAACTCTTTTTTTCGTATAGCTCGTGCGCTGCAGCGGATGGATTTGCTCCGTACTCGCAGAGGCGGCGAGCGATTTCAAAGGTATTCGGGGTGGTCGAAGGAAATTGGAATTGTCCAGTGTCGGTCGCTATTCCGATATAGAGCGCTTGAGCGGTGACAGCGTCGAGTGGGTACTCATTGTCAAAAAAGAATCCGGCAAGAATTTCAGCTGTGGCGGCGGCCGTTGCGATGACTAGGTTCTCTGCGCCATATAACTTATTCGAGATATGGTGATCGACGTTTAGCCCAACTTTAGGAAAAAGCTTGTTAATGCGGCTTCCTACGCGTTTGAAATCGGCGCAGTCTACGGAAAAAGCTACGTGCCCAGAAGGAGTAAAGTCTTTAGCTAGCGCCATAGGAGTATCCCCTAAGAAGGCGCTGAGTGTGGCAGGAGTGGCGTCGTGGTTCAGTCCTATGCTATCGATTCCTAGACTTCTTAACAATCGAACAAGAGCAACGGTTGAACCGATGCAATCTCCGTCAGGACGCTGGTGCCCAAGTACCGCAACTTTTTGGCCTTTAACTGAATCAATAACGTTACCGAAGCAGTCGCTCTCTGCTGGAAAGAATTTACTGTTCGCCATTTGCTTCGTCAAGTTGATCAAGGATTTCATTGATCTCAGCACCACGCTCTAGTGACGGATCATAATTGAAGGTGAATCTGGGGAAATATTTTAAAATTACCTGCCTGCTCACGCGCTGGCGGATATTTTTCCCAATTTTATAAAATAACCTTCTAGACGCTTCAATTTGCTCCTCGTCTCCTAAGACGGAGTAATAAATGCGAGCGTTACGCAGATCTGCGGAGCAATCGACCTCGCTAATGGTGATAGCCGCGGTTTCCGCTCGATAGTAACGGCGCATTTGCTCGCTTACCTCTCGGCGTAGCAATTCATTTATGCGGGCGATACGTTGTGACATGGCGGTACAACAACTGTCTGGTTGCGTAATTTATCGCAACACATGAGATTAATTAGGATAGAAATATTGTATTAAATTTGCGTTAAAGTGAAGCCCGTTGCTCTTCAACGGCGTAACACTCGATAGTATCTCCTTCTTGTAAGTCATCGCAGCCCTCAAGGCTAATACCGCATTCATAGCCTGCGCGCACTTCTTTGGCGTCGTCTTTGAAGCGTTTGAGTGTTTCGATTTTACTTTCGTAGACTAATTCGCTTTTCCTCATTAGGCGAGCGATGCAGTTTCGCTGGATAACACCTTCGGTCACCATACAGCCAGCGATGTTTCGCCCCTTACCCATAGAGAATATTTGGCGAATTTCGGCACGACCGATTTTCGTCTCTTTGTATTCTGCATCAAGTAGATCGGCCATAGCATCCTCTACTTGATCTATTAGCTCATAGATTATCGCATGTTGTACGATTTTTATATCATGATGTTTTGCTAGGCTTTGTACTCCGTTATCTAGCTTAACATTAAAACCGACAATGGTCGCGTCGCCCGCACTTGCGAGAGTAACATCATTTTTGGAAATATGACCCACCCCTTTGCTGATGACTTCGAGATCAATTTTATCGCTTTTAATTTCTTTTAGCGCCTGAACTAACGCTTCGGTTGATCCGTGAACATCGGACTTAACTATGACTCGTAAACATTTTTTCTTCTGATTATCTATTGCAGCAAAAAGATCTTCTATGGTAGTTGCTTCAGCCGAAGCGTTTTTATCGTTCGATTCACTTGCTTCAGAGATTTTGCGAGCTTGAGCGTTTTCTTCAGCACCACGCTTCGCAGCCCTCTCATTTTTTTCAGTAGTAAATTTGCTACCCGATGAGGGTACGCCAGACCAGCCCGTCACTTTAACTGGCATTGCAGGAGCCGCAGATTTATGGGTATTTCCATCTGCGTCAGTCATAGTTTTGACCTTGCAGTACACTTCCCCGCAAAGCAATGCATCCCCCTGTTTGAGCGTACCTCGATCAATGATTAAAGTTGCGGTGGTTCCGCGCCCTTGCTCGATCTGCGATTCGATGATTGTTCCGGATGCAATACAGTTGGGGTTTGCTTTCAGCTCAAGGACTTCTGCCTGTAGTAAAATCATGTCAAGCAGTGAGTCTATATTTGTACCTTTAAGCGCCGAGACTTCAACAGCAATAGTTTCACCACCATAGTCTTCAGGAGCTATGCCTTTTTCTTGCATCTGCTGTTTTACGCGATCTACGTTAGCGCCTTTAGCATCTATCTTATTAATCGCTACCAGAATAGCGTTGTTGGCCTGTTTGGCGAAATTTAGCGCTTCATCTGATTGCGGTTTAAAGGCATCGTCAGCGGCAATCACAAGAATGGATATGTCTGTGACATTGGCTCCACGCTCGCGCATATTTGAGAATGCAGCGTGACCTGGAGTATCAATAAATGAAATTTTTTGTTTATTATGTTCGATCTGATAGGCCCCAATATGCTGGGTAATGCCACCAGCTTCTGCCCCGCTAACATTGGACTTACGTATTGTATCTAAGAGGGTAGTTTTCCCGTGGTCTACGTGGCCAAGTATACAAACCACTGGTGCTCTTGGTTTCAGAAATTTTGGATCATCGTCGTTGGGTTCTTCTTTCTTTGGTTTCTTTGAGCCGCTTCCTTCGCTCTGCTCTCCTCTATGGCGAATCTCTAGCTCAAAGCCATGCTTATTAGCTAGTTGAGTAGCTACGCTCTCCTCGATGGTTTGATTCATCGAAGCGAAAATGCCGATTTCCATAAGTTCTGAGATCAGCTTAAAAGGCTTAAGCCCGAGTTCGCCAGCAAAGTCGCGCACAACAATCGGTGGTTTAACGTGGATCTTTTTTGTCTCTTCGGGCTCCGTAGCTTGTGTGTCGGACGGCTCTTCTTCCTGTTCGCCTGCATCGCTTGCGATATTATCTATCTTTGCTATAGGCGGGAACTTATTTGGCGCAGGCGTAGTGGGAGGTGTTGGGGCCGTCCTTGAAGTAGCAACAGGGTCTGATTTCGGCACTTTGTGAGCGGAATTGGGCTCATCTGCCCCGTCAGCGATTGCTTTATCCATGCGTTCGCGCTCAACATCATCTGCTGACTTAACAAAGATTCCTTCTGGAATTTTAGGAGAGCTGGGCTCTTCTTTGAGGGCTTCGTCAGGCTCGCCAATCTCAGGCGCTGGAGCTTGGGGTGCAAATTCCTCGCGCAGTGCTTCGGCGGAAATATTATCAATTGTGCTAGATGCACTCTTCACCTCGAAGCCACGACTTTTAAGGAGCTCGATGAGCTCCTTGTTTTCTATTTTAATTTCTTTGGAGAGTTGATGTAAGCGGACACTCATAAGTGAGTTATTAAATAAGGCTGTATATTTCGGGTGAGGGCTTGAGTCTGGCGTTTAGGCATTCTTTTGAAAATATGCGTTGACCTTTGAAAGAACGTCGGCGGCATCTTTAGGACTAAGACCAGCGTCGATAAGATCGCCATCGGTGACACCCTCGAAGACTTCGGGGCTGGCAAAGCCGATTGTGACCAATCTAGAAGCAAGTTCCGGATTAAGGCCGTTGATCGCATTAAGGCCTTCGACTGCCTTAGCAACTTTCTCATCAAAGCCAACGGCTGCTTTCTCTTCTTTGCCGATATCAAGCTTCCAGCCGAGAAGGCGGGAAGTAAGTTTGGCATTAAATCCGCGGCGACCGATCGCTATCGAAAGATCGTCTTCTGCTACTTGGAAGTGGATACGACGCTCCCCTTCATTTAAGCTTATATTTTTGGGAACAGCAGGCTTAAGTGCCTCTTCAAGTAGTTGAAGTGGGTTCGTGTAGTGTCGGATAATATCAATTTTTTCACCGCCAAGCTCACGAACTATAGTTTTAACTCGGGCTCCTCTAGCGCCAACGCAGGCACCTACGGGGTCTACCTTTGGGTCGCTGCTACTAACGGCCATTTTGGTTCGGTAGCCGGGTTCACGGGCCATTGCCACTATATTGACGGTACCATCAGCGATCTCTGTAACTTCGAGCTCGAAGAGCCGACGTACGAAATTAATGTTTGAGCGGGAAAGAATAATGTCTGGGCCTCTGTTGGTTTGTTCTATCTTTAGCAGTAGGCAGCGAATACTTTCACCAGGGGCATAATCTTCGCCAGGCACGCGTTCGCGAGGCGGAAGGATCGCTTCTGCTTTACCTAGGTCTACCATCAAATCTCCTCGCTCTCGGCGGCGAACAGTGCCCGTAATAATTTCGCCCACGGTATCTTTGTAGTCATCGTAGATTCGATCCTTCTCGAATTGACGAATACGCTGCATAATAGCCTGGCGAGCGGTTTGTGCAGCTATCCGACCGAGGTAGGCTGGGTCCAATTCCTTCTCGACGATATCACCAACCTGCGCGTTGGGGTTTATCTGACGCGCTTTTTCTAGGTGAAGCTCAAGAGAAGCATCCCCTACAGAGTCCACTACCTTTAGAAGGTTCCACGCTTTAAGAGTGCCCGTTTTTGGGTCGATCTCGACCTTGATGTCTTGCTCGGTGCTCGATCCCTTCTGGGCAGAGCTTGCGATGGCAGTGGAAATAGCTTCGATCATGTCCGGACGGCTGATCCCCTTCTCCTTCTCCATGTATTCTAATACGGATAATATTTCGTGGCTCATTGGATGCTAAAAATAAAAAAAGCAGGCTAGGCCCGCTTTTAAGTGTTACTAGATTTAAAAGTGTGGCTAACAGATTAGTAGGTGCTCGGCTTTTGTCAAGCTACCTGTAGGCCCGTTTTAGCGCTAACTTGGCGATAAGTAAGGAATTGCCTTAGATAAACAAAGAGCTGGCTTTACGCTTGCTCCTAGTCGCTCATGCGCTTATTTTAGAACCTATTTGACGCTCTGCTCGCTGAATTCCCAGGGCGCCATCCACTGGCAAAATTACTGAATTCATGAAGACTGTTATTGTTTATTCCGGAGGGCTAGATTCTACCGTGCTACTCTACCATCTCTTGGCTGCTGGCCATGAGGTACACTCTTTGTCCATTGATTATGGGCAGCGTCATCGCTGTGAACTTAAGCATGCGGGTGCTATTTGCGCGGAACTGGGGGTCCCCCACTCCAGCGTCGACCTCTCCGCTATGCGACCCTTCTTAGCAGGGAGTAGTCTTACTTCTTCGGAGATCGAGGTTGCCGAGGGACACTACACTGAAGAGTCAATGAAAAGCACAGTCGTTCCCAATCGCAACATGATCTTTCTCGCTGTTGCGACCGGACATGCGCTATCCATTGAAGCAGAACAGATAGCTTATGCCGCCCATTCAGGCGACCACGCAATCTATCCCGACTGCCGGAATGAATTTGCGGAAGCTATGGCTGCTGCTATACGACTGGCTGACTGGAAGTCCATTGAGCTCGTTCGACCTTTCGTAGACTGGACCAAGGAAGACATTGTACGCCGAGCCTTCGAGCTTGGTGTACCCGTAGCCCAGACTTGGTCCTGCTACAAAGGGGTCGAAGAGCACTGCGGTCGCTGCGGCACCTGTATAGAGCGCCGCGAAGCCTTCGACCTCGCTTGTGTCGATGATCCTACTACCTATGCTTCTGGAGCTCCTAGTGTGGCTAGCTTGAGGAGCAAGAACTGGCGGCTCTAAACTCACAAAAAACTCCATCATAAAGAAAGTTTTATGCTTACTCAGAATTAAATCTATATGTTTACCTGCAAAAAGACCTATCGCGACATTGCTTTTGCTCATCGCCAGCACTTACACGTTGGTCACTGTTCTCTCATTCACGGGCACAACTGGGGCATTTCATTGACCTTTGCCTGCCGAGGATTAGATAGCAATGGTTTCGTGGTCGATTTTGGAGAGCTTAAATACCTAAAGCTCTGGATCGATGAACATCTCGACCATGCCTGTCTCTTTAATCAAGACGACCCATACGTAGAGGCTTTGCTAGAACAGTACAACGGTCTTTTCAAAGCATATCTCTTACCTAATTGTTCCTGCGAAGGGATTGCCCAGCATCTACATGGGATTTTTGATCCCATGGTTCGCGAAAGGACTTCAGGCCGTGCCTGGATCACTAATATTGAGATTATGGAAGATAGTAAGAACTCGGCTACTTTCCAGCCACAGAAGTAGAGAGCTTGGTCGAGCGGCGTAAAAAAGCGAATTTCACTTACGCAGTTCTCGCATACTGCGAAATTTTGCCCACAAGTAATTAAAGGACCATGCAAAATCTCGTGGGCGTTCTTCGAGCCACTTGTTTAGGCGCTTGAGATCGACCCACTGGCCATCGCTTACCTCTAAGGGGTCGAGCTTGAATGGGCCACAAGCCTTGCACGTGTAGACCCAGACGAATTCGTAACCAGTTTGAATGCAGGGGGATTCTTTAAATATACGCTTTAGGTCGCTCGTCTCGTGGAGCCCGAGTTCTTCGCTAAGCTCGCGCCGCGCGGAAGTATCGTAATCTTCCCCACTATCAACATGGCCCGAGCAGGAACTTACCCATTTCCCTGGTGCGGTGTCCTTGTTAATTGAACGGTGCTGGAGGTATAACTGACCGGATTTATTAAAAACAAAGATGTGAACAGCTCGGTGGCGAAGTTGTTTTTCATGAACGGTGGAGCGTTTCTCTTGGTAAAGCACGCAATCATGGCCATCGACTACGTCGAATAGTTCTTTTTGAGTTGAAGCGGTTTTTGACGTAGGCATGACGACTTACTGTTTGTAGAAATTAGCTAGCTTGCTCACTTAAAGCGCGGTATAGTTGCACTTTTTTTTGCTACTGCCAAAAGAAATTGGGTGTTTTTATGGTACGTATCTTAGAAATCATAGAATAGTCTAAAGGAACCAGTATTAATGGTCAATCAAGCCAGCAGGTTCCGATTAGCTATCTTTGTTCTGGAATATAGGCCTTATGAGTCGACGAAAAGGGTGGACTTGCCGCCGGCATCAAGACACTCATTCTATTTTATTATGGCAGTATTTTTTTACAAGGCACGTGATGAGAAAGGCTTCGTTACAAGTGGTGAAGTGGAAGCTTCGGAGCGTCGCTTGGCTTTGCAGCGTTTGCATGCGCAGGGGCTCACACCGATAACTCTCAAAGAAGGGGGCTTAGGTGCTTCTTCTGCCGCGGATAAACTGGTAGAAAGACTCAAAGATTGGCGTGGATCAAAAAGCAGCAAAACAAGCGCTGGGATTGGCATAAAAACGCGCGGAAAGAAACGTGAGGGTGTAGGCCTTACTGTTCTTAAGCGGTTGATGGAACTACATAGTTCTGGTCTGCCAGTCGGGGATTCTATTCGTATCCTAAGTCAGCGCCTTAGTAATAAGGAACAGCAGGGGATCGTGCAGACGCTATGGCGCGATCTAAGTGAGGGTTCGACCTTGGCTGGGGCGATGTCGAGGCAACCGCGCTATTTTCCTGGATCAATAAGTTATGTAATTGAGGCAGGTGAAGCCACGGGCAATCTAGCTCCAATTTTGCGCAAAGTGATCGACTATATGGAGGAGAAAGAGGCGATTCGGAAGAAAATGATCGCGAGTATGATTTACCCGGCCTTCATTTGTAGTGTAGCGATTGGAGTTGTCGTTTTGTTTATGACCGTATTACTACCACAAATCCAAGGCATGTTGGACCGTTTAGGGGGTGAGATGACTTGGAGCGCTCGAGTATTGATTGAGGGGTCAAATGTAGTTGCACAAGGGGGGCCGTTCGCGCTTGTCGCGCTGGTATTAGCGGTCGTCGCTTTTCAACAATGGAGGCATACGGAAGTGGGCCTACGCCGGTCAGATGCTTGGCTCCTTAAGCTCCCGCTGATCGGGAAAATATTTTTTTATGGAGATTTATTTCAGGTGGGTAATTTGATTAGTACACTTCTTGATAGTGGCATCAATACAACGGAAACTTTGCGCCTGACCGAGCGTACAGTTAAAAATACGGACCTTAGAGAACGCTTCCATACTGCGCGTACCCAAGTAAATGAAGGGCTCTCTATTGCACAGGCGTTCCAGCGTAATCATTTCATGCCCAACCTGGCAGTCGACATACTTACCGTGGGAGAGAATACGGGTAATTTAGCTCATAGTATGAACGAAATTACAAAAAGCTTTCGCAATGAATTGACTGATCGACTAACACGCCTAACTGCTCTTGTATCTACTGGCGCGTTAATTTGTGCATTTGTTTTGGTTGCACTGATAGCAGTCGGTATTGTGACCAGCGTCTTTCAGGTAAGTCGTACGCTCTCTTGAGTAGTTGCATCATCTTGGCATGTTGTTCTGGAAGCCCGCAGGCACATGCCCGTTTCAGCCTTACCTTTGCGACCTGCCCGCGCTACTGACTTCCTTTGCGTCGTTGACGAGACAAGCCTTAGACTTGCGCTTTTTCGAGACAGATTTGGCTTCTAGGTGAACCATTAGAATGCTGATGTCTGCTGGGTTGACTCCACTTATACGACTGGCTTGCCCTAGAGTTCGAGGAGCGACTTCACTTAACTTTTGTAGGCTTTCGCTGCGAAGACCTTTTACTTGGCCGAAATCAAATCCCTCTGGCAGGCGGATCTTATCAATGTGCCGAAGTTTCTCGATCTGCTTTTGTTCACGGTCTAAATAGCCTTTGAAGACCACGCGGTAGTGTACTTCTTCCCGCACTTCCTCTGATTCCTCCTTTAGTTCGTCAGGGAAGTCTTCTTGGGCGTTTGAGCGTCGCAGGTGGAGCGCATAGCTCTCCCCATCGCGACACTCTTTTTCTAAACGGCTTGCCCAAGTTTCTACCTTCGACAACTTCTTTTTTATTCTCTTTAATCGTTCTTTATCAATAAGTTGCAGATTATTTGCTTCCTCAAAAAGTCGGAGTTCAGCGCTAGGATGGTTGAATAATAGGCGGTGCTCCGCGCGGCTAGAAAACATGCGATACGGCTCTTTCGTCCCCTTGGTTACAAGGTCATCGATTAAAACGCCTAAATAGGCTTGATGGCGTTTTAAGACCAACGCCTCTCCTCCCCTAATTTTTTGCACGGCATTCACGCCAGCTATCAGGCCTTGTCCTGCCGCTTCCTCATAACCCGATGTCCCGTTAATTTGCCCCGCAAAGAATAGATTCTCAACTTTTTTAGACTCTAGCGAGGGAAATAATTGCGTGGGTGGCGCAAAGTCATATTCAACTGCATAAGCAGGCCGAAGCATATGTACGTTATGCAGACCATCTATACTGCGTAGCATCTCTAATTGAACATCAAATGGCAAGCTGGTCGAGAGCCCATTTATATACCATTCATTTGTGTTTCGCCCCTCGGGCTCTAAAAAAAGCATATGGCGTTCCTTCTTTGCAAATCGCACAAATTTATCTTCAATACTTGGGCAATAGCGTGGCCCAGTACCTTCAATTTGCCCTGAGTACATAGGCGATAGGTGAAGGTTTTCAGCGATAACTTTACGGGTTTCCGGGCCAGTATAAGTCATCCAGCAGGAGACTTGATTTTCTGCTGGCACCCAGCCTAGTTTGGTTTGGCCCGAATGTTCCACGTGGAACAACGGATGCCGCGATATAGGACCTTCTTTTGATTTATGTTCCACGTGGAACATATCTTTTATCCCTCTAGTGTCATAAAAAGCAAAAAGTGTCGGGACAGGATCTCCTTTTTGTTCTTCTAGGCAGCTGAAATCTATCGTGCTACCTAAAATACGTGGAGGTGTGCCAGTTTTTAAGCGCTCTAGCGCTATTCCCGCCTCTGTAAAGGACGCTGATAGGCCTTTAGCGGAATAATCGCCCATCCGGCCACCCTCATTCTGATTTTTACCTACATGCATGAGCCCCCTCAAGAATGTTCCTGTTGTCACTACTACACTTTTAGCATAAAATTCAATGTCTAGATTTGTGCGTATGCCTACAACTCGCCCGTCTTT
>CACKVQ010000019.1 GCA_902603705.1 Puniceicoccaceae bacterium | reverse complement strand
CATTACTGGTCCCACTGCAGTAGGTAAGAGCGATTTTGCTTTGAGTTATGCCCAGAAGAAGGGAGCGGAGATTGTGTCCTGCGATGCATCTTTGGTTTACCGTGGGATGGATATCGGTACGGCAAAGCCCTCAGGAGAAGATCGTGCTCGTGTGCCCCATCATTTGATTGATCTGCGTTCAGTTGACCAAATCTATGATATCATGTCCTACGTTAATGATGCTAAAGCCACAGTAGCTGATATCTTCGCTCGCGGAAAGTCCGTTGTTGTCACCGGAGGTAGTGGTTTTTATCTCAAGAGTTTTTTCGCACCTGTGATTGACGCTGTTAAAGTGAGCGACTTGGTACGTGCAGAAGTCGATGAGCTTTATAGTACAACTGGCCTAGATGGTTTGCTCGAGGAGCTACACCGCCGCAGCCCTCAGGGTGTGGGTAATTTAGATATTAATAATCCGCGACGAGTATTACGCGCTTTAGAGCGTTGCATTGCTTCGGGTAAAGCTTTGCCAGTATTACAGGCAGAATTCGCAGCGCGTCACGAGCCTTATAAAGAATATAAAAAACACTACATTCTCTTGGAGCGTGACAGAGAAAATTTGAAAAAACGAGTAGTTCGCCGTGCGGATCAAATGCTCAAAAATGGATTGATCGAAGAAGTTGAGGCCCTATTAAATGCGGGAATCCGGGAAAATCCCAGCGCAGCATCTGCCATCGGATATCGAGAGACGATCGATTTTCTCGACGGTCATATAAAGCGTACGGATCTTTTACCAGCTATTGTTAAAAATACGCACCATCTTATCAAGAAGCAGCTTACCTGGTTCCGTACCCAGATCCGGCCGGCGGATCAAGTAGTAACTATGTAGTGCCATTCTGGCTTTAATCTATGAGAGAACGTACATTTTTGCTAGATCCATTTTCTATTTAATATTATTGTCTTGTTAGGCATTCGGTGCGAATCTGTTTTTTCTTTTATTGAGCTGAATAATTGTTTTAAGGTAACACTTAAAATCAGTGAAGTTACTTCGATGACTATTGTTGTGTTAATAATTCCTTTTCCATTGGTCAGGTAATCAGCGACTTTACTTACTTATGGTACGAACAACTGAGGCTCTAATTGATGTAGTGCGCCAGGCTCGAGAGGTAGGCGCTGTAGGCGTTGATACCGAGTTCATCTGGGACCGTACTTATTATCCAACTTTAGGTTTAATTCAAATCGGTTACCCGGATGGTCACTGTGAACTGATCGATGCACCCGAGATTCAGGACTGGTCTCCCTTGGCAGATTTGATGTCTGACTCGAATACAGTTAAAATTTTTCATGATGCTCAACAGGACTTAAATATTCTTTATCGTGCCTGTGGCGGATTACCAAAAAATATTTTTGATACTCAGCGAGCCTCTGGATTTGTTGGACTGAGCTCCACGATATCATTGAGTGAGTTGCTTAAATCACTTCTCAAAGTACACCTTGCCAAAAAAGAGACTCGTTCCGATTGGGCAGCACGTCCCTTGACTGATGCGCAGCTTAAATATGCGAAGGATGATGTGCGGCATTCTGTTGATCTTATGTTGAAAATTCAGAGTAGGGCAGAAGTTCTAGAGCGTAGATCCTGGATTCAGGATGAGATGAAGATTTACGAAGACGAGTCTAAATGCCGCGAGAAAAATCCCGATTATGAAATGCCCCGAGTACGTGGCAGTGGGTCTCTTACTTATCAACAGCGCAACATTTTACGTGCACTTGGCGCATGGCGTGAGTTGGATGCTCGCCGAAGGAATCTACCCAGAGGGTTTGTTATTTCTGACGATGCTGTCGTGTCTCTAACTAAACGACCACCATCTAAACCGGAGGATATCAATAAGATGAAGGGCTTAAGTGAACGCGCTGTTGAACGCAATCGCTCGCATATTTGGGAAGCGATTGAACGGGGACGAAATGGTGAACTGCCTGATTTACCTAATAATAAGAACAGTAGCCAATCCCCTGATGAGGGCTACGAGTCCCGCGTAGATCTTTCGCTAGCCTACATAAAAGGTATATGTATAGCTAATAAAATAGACCCAGCACTGATAGGTAACCGCTCCGAAGTAACCGCTTTTGTCTTGGATTTGGGGACAATCGACCCTCAGTACCATCGTATACTCCGCGGATGGCGTAAAGATTTTTGTGGTCAGTCGCTTCTAAGTCTACTGAAAGGTGAGGGTAGTATCTCAATAAACTCTGAGACTAATTTGCCGATTTTAAGCTAGAAATAACTTTAGAGCATAAAGCTATCTTTTGCGATACAAACTACAAATTCGCCCTTTTGGCTACCTTTAGCTACTAGGTCGCTTACTTGTTCGGCTGTGCCGCTGTGAATTGTTTCATGTAGTTTAGTGAGCTCACGACTCACGCTAATATATCGCTCCTTGCCCAGCACTTCGATGATATCATTGAGTAATTGCCCTATACGATGACAGGATTCAAATAAGACAATTGTATATTCGAAATCTATTTTACTATTAAGGAACTGTTTACGCGCAGCGCTTTTAGGTGGTAAAAAGCCCGCATAGAGAAAGCCATTACTTGGTAAGCCTGATAGCGCCAGCGCGGTTGTTGCTGCACTTACACCGGGCGCTGAGGTGACCTTGATCCCTCGATTTCGGCATTCTCTAACTAGACGAAAGCCAGGATCGCTGATGGTAGGCATACCTGCATCCGATATTAAAGCGATGTTTTCGCCTGACTCAATTCGATTCGCTAGTGACAAAGCCATCTGCTTTTCATTCTCTTCGCGGTAGGATAATAAAATGGCATTTCTTCCAATTCCTATTTTATCTAAAAGGTTACCAGTTACGCGGGTATCTTCGCACGCGATTACATCGACAGATTTAAGTGTTTCAATCGCGCGCGCGGTAATATCACCCAAGTTTCCTATCGGTGTTGCGACAAGAGTAAGTAAACTGGGATTGCTTTCATCATGACTCATATTTTTTTATATCATATAATGACTATAATGCTGCAAGCTTACATTGTCTACGCTACTATTCTAGGATCTTTGTAATTATAAATTAATAATAGAAATTCACGTATTTGTTGAATTATATTAAAATTTATCCAGTCTCATTATCATGAATATTGAAACATTTCCTAATCCTAATCCGAAGCGTAACTATACCATTCAGCACATCCAGGAAGAGTTTACGTCGACTTGCCCCATGACGGGGCATCCAGACTACGCAACTGTAGTTTTTAGCTATGTGCCGGACGAGATCTGTATCGAACTCAAAGCGATGAAGATCTATCTCCACAGTTTCCGTAACAAAGGCATCTTCTTCGAAGCTGTCACTAATCAAATTTTTGAAGATCTCAATTCGGTCTGTAAGCCACGTTGGTCACGATTAGAAACTGTTTGGAGAGGGCGAGGTGGTATTCGTTCTAATGTAGTTGTAGAGGACTCTCAAGAAGGATATGACGGGCCAATAACTTTTCCTTTTTCTGTTTAGATTTCTGGCACTAATTAATGTGTCACTATACTAACATTGGCAAGAGTATCACTTAACAACCGTAAAAATTTGAAGGCCACGGACGTTTTAATTATTGGGGCGGGAATTTCTGGCTTGCTCTGTGCCACTAAACTTCGTGAGGCTGGGATTTCTGTTCGTTTACTCGACAAGGGTAGAGGTGTTGGTGGACGTATGGCAACACGCCTTATGGACGGGGCCCGCCTCGATCATGGAGCGCAATATTTCACTGTGCGCGATTCCCAGTTGCAAGAATTCGTTAATACTTGGTTAGACGCTAACGTGGTCAAGGAGTGGTTTCGTCATCTACCCGAAGATAGTAATCCAGAGGGTTACCCTCGGTATTGTGGCATAAGGGGGATGACGGATGTTCCTAAATATTTAGCGAAAGACCTGGATGTCTATCTTTGCGCGGAGGTGACCCAATTAATACGTAAGGCCGGCTCATGGATGGTGCAGACCATATCGGGGAATTCTTATATCGCTCGTGACCTCGTTATTACTGCACCTCTGCCGCAGGCGCTTAAACTACTAGATACAATGAGTCCTGAGTATGTTATTGGGTACATTGGGGCGTTAAGGGAAGTTAGCTACGAACGCGGCCTATCGACCCTCGCAATTCTTGACGGTCCAAGCGGATTGCCCGCACCGGGTGGTTTGAAAGTTCATGAAGCACCTTTGACTTGGATTGCTGATAATCAAATAAAAGGTATTTCACCGAAAGTATCAGCAATTACCATACATGCCAATGCCACCTTTGCTGAAGAATATTGGCATTCTCATAATGGTTTAAGAGGTAATTTAATGATAGAAGCCGCGTTGCCCTTTATCAAAGCTAATATTATTGAATTTGATTGTCACCGTTGGGGGTTCACAACCCCGATCAATCCATGGCCCGAAGAATATTTTCACAACGCTGAATTACACTTAACCTTGGCAGGTGACTCTTTTGGAGGTGCTAGGATTGAAGGTGCCGCGCTTTCTGGATTCGCAGCAGCTTCCAAGGTTTTGGACTCGCTGAGCATTTGCTAATAGACTACATGAACCCCAGATGATGTAAGTACCTATTTGCTATGCTTAGAATCCGGGAATTAAATTCCTAGGATCATACAGGGATCGGAGTTTTTGATCTGACAAGGTGCCAGTTAGCTCGAAAATCAAAGGCTTCGGTAGCGTATTGGTAATTGCATTGGTAATATTCTTTAGTCGTGACTGGATCATATCTGCATTAGCAAAGAGTGAGACATTGACTTGCATATCGAGTGATAGGTCACTTAGACGAAGCTCGCCAGTAGATTGAATACGGGTTAATTCACCTTCGAGTAGAAGTGGGTCAAAGTAAACACCCACGTTTTTATAGCGAAATTCACCGCGCATTTGGTTTAGATTAAAAGTCGTGAAATTCAGGGGTGTTTTTTGTAATATCTTTGAGAGCGGGCCTAGAAGTTGAACGGATCCAAGTTGATCGTTATTTATTACGAAGCTACCGTAGCCTGTGTGCTTCATAAAGTCTTTCAGTGTACCTTCGCCATGGAGTGACACATCAATAAGTCCTGAAGATAGGTCTTTCCTATTATCATCTATTAATACACTAAAATTAGTTTTGATTTTATCGAATTCAGATAAACCTTGTAGAGCTTTTTCTTGATTAGCGTTTCTCAATGAAAATCTGTATTTTAGAGTATTTTCTTGCGTCGCTTCTTTTAGGATATCGATTTCACCGGTTCCTTCTCCACCAGCATAAAAGAGCTTAAGATCTCTAATGTAGGTAGCATGAGGACGACCGTGGAGATTAAAACTTAAGCGATCTAGAGGAACCTTTTTGAATGTAATAGCTTTAGTGCAATCCGCAGATAGATCAAAAGAGTTTTTATCAGCATATTCGGGGTATTCTTTGTTAAAAATTGTACCTTTTAGGCAAAATAAAGTAGGTTCACTTGTTTTAAAACTTGAAATAATTGGAGCAATATTTTTCGGCGAAAGTTTCGTAGCGTCATCTAAACTAAGTTTGGCCTGTATATCCAACATCACCGAGACAGGGGCTCTTATGTTATCTGTTTTAGACACGAATGCGATGTCACCACTTGCCCAACCAAGACCGCAGGTAACCTTTAGGTCTTTTAGTTCGGTATAACCGCTGCGGCCTCTAACAACTAAATCGCTCTCATCAACAACTACATCTTTATATCTAATATTATTTGCTTGAGCACGCCCATAGTAAAGGTCTGCTAATTTATTACGCGCATTGCCGTAAATAATAAAATCGCTTAGTATAGTTTCTTTTTGGTTGAAATCAAAGTCTCTAAATATAGATGCCCACCATTGGGGTAGGAGCGTATTGTAGTCGTCAGGTTTAATGGATCCAATTAAAGAGGTGCGATAATCGTAGCTACGACTGTCAAAGCTAAAATCGATGTCTAGCTTTTGTTGATTTCTGTAAATATGGAAGTCTTCGAGCGCGTAAATTCCATCTTTAAAGCTGGCATTTGCTGTAATGTGATCAAACGTTATGCCATCTATTTGAAGATTATTTAAATTTGCTTTGATATCAGCCTGCCCAAGAGTGAAGTCAGGATTTAAATCTAGTGTAACTTGATAATAAGGTGGAGTTTTAAAAATAATTTCTGGAAGCATATTGCGGAGTTTGTTTGGCGTAAGTCCAGCAAGATCAAGGCTGCCGCGTGCACTTAACTTGCCGCATCTTTTCTGTGTGTTAATATGTCCGCTTAGAGCTGCCGCACCATCTAAGCTACCGGTAGTTCCAAAAAAACCCACTTCGGGGAACTCCGCGAAGTCAATTTCTAGAATTGGCGTGTTTGATGTAAATTGGCCAATCGCTAGATTCTTTGCTGCTAATTTAACGTTAGGCCAGTTCCCGCTTTTAAGTATATTCAGCTGCTTAGGATCAAACTCTAAAAGCAAGTTATCGGCAATTAAGCGATAGTGAGGAAATTCGAGGTACTGGGCATTAAGACGTGCTGTCTTAAATAGTGTAGGCTCTAGCCCGGAAAGCTCTAAGCTTCCTACGAACTCTATATCTTTAGCAAATATTTCAGGGTGTCGAAGAATACGGCTGCTAATGTGTAGATTGATTTCATTTTTCTCATAATTAATCATTCTCGAGTTAAAGGTAATAATCGGTGATTCAAAGTAACCGATCTTTTCCTTTAGTTGATGTATATTTGTTGCTTGGGCGTAGAATACCTTTAGCTTTTGATTGAAGTTGTAGCTTCTGTCAGAGTTAATATGTGTTGGTGCTTCAAATGTTCCACGTAAGCGGATATTTTCGTGTTGTGCTATAAAGCGGTTTATTTTCCCAAATACTTCATCAAGTGATATACGTAGGGTTATATCTTCTAACAGTGGTTTTTGGTATCCGTCAGAAGAATAAATCGAAGGAATAAATACTGTAGCACTGGAGATAAGCAGGTCTTTTACTTTTGGTAGCTCGGATATATGAGGCCAGTCGAGACTGACCTCTACTGAATCTGCAACAAGTAGCGATTGCTTAATTTTAGTAGCCTTTATGTCGACTCCTGTTATGGCTAAATAGCCTCTTGGAAAAAGCTTAACCTCGTTAATTCTTAAGGTTATGTCTGGCGAATACTCTTGTTTTATTACACGTTCAAACCACTCGGAAGGTAGTGATAAGTATCCGAATATTATAAAGCACCCACCAATATATACCTGTATTACAAGTAACGTAAGTAACGTTGCATCTAAGACAAACTTCAGCAGATTTCCTAGCCTAAGTTTTTTGCAATGAGCCATGACTAGATTTTCAAAAATGCTTAGCCTCCTGAATTAATAATAGGCTTTGGGATGCCTATGTTTTCGATATATGCTGGATTAGTCACAGGCTGGCCTGTAGCCTCTGGCGGTAGAGTCATGCCGTCTGTTAGCTCGTAAAGCGCATCGATGAGCGTTTGTGAGATTTCAAACACAACATCTTTCTTTTTTGATCCCCCTATTTGTCTAGTTCCTGATATGCGTTTACTAAAAAAGTATTCGCGAGTTTCGGTGCGGTCACTCTCACCCCCTGGTAGCTGAATTGTTGCGATGAGATGGAAAACCCATGGATATATTTGATCCATATCTTCAGAATAAATTTCGGTAAAAGAGTCTAGCAGATAATTATTTACTTTATAATTAGCGATCGAGTTCAGTACTTCAAGAATAGCGCTCGATCGGTCAGATTCCTCCTCTGATAGATATGTTATCCAGTTAGTATTAGCTGGCAATTTAAGATTAATCAGTCTTTGGTCATTATTTAAATCAACTAATTCTACTGAGCTGACAAGTGCAGCCGCTGGTAATTTGTCTAGCGTGCGATTTCGATAGTGGTGGGCCTCGAGCGGTATCATGCTAAGTGTAAGTTGGCGTTCTACCTCATATATAAACTTAGCTTGATTCGTTTTCGCGTAGAGGGTTTCCTTGTCGCCTTCAGGATGCGCTAGCGTGAGTGTGATGGGTTCTCCTTCGGCAAAGCTCAAGCTTACTGTGCGAACTGGTCGATTAAAGCCTAGGCTAACATCTTCATTTGAAGTAGGCGCATCTATTGCAAAGCTGCTTGCACGTAAGTTCGTAAGATCGTTCAAGAGCAAATCCATGATGACCGGGTCTGCTCGGTGCGGCCGAATCTCTTCATCATCCTTACTTTCTAGAACCTGCCAGTCCTCGTCGCTACTTTCTAATTTCTGCAGACGTATTTTCTGTCCATTTCTCGAGATGTTGATGGCAGACACTTTGCTGCGATCAAACTTAATAAAATCACGCTCACGTAGCCCTTTTTGTGCTTCTAGAAGGGCATTGAAAGGTTCGGCCGTTACGGTGAAGATAGTGGGATTTCTCTCTAATTTGGCAAAATATTCAGGACTGCCTTGCGCTTGCGTATCTAGGTTCCCAATGATGAGAGTTTGGCGACGCTTGTTCCCATGTACGGTCACATGCATGAGCGGAGTCTCTAGCCCTAGTAGGACTGAGTCATACTCATCTTTTTCTAGAAAACGACCTACTTTAGCTGTAGTAAGAACATTTATTGTGTTATCAACCAGTGCATGATCGGCTTTAGCAATGACAGGCGCTTCAAAACTCCAATCGCCATTATTGCGAGCAAGGCGTACTTTAAGTGAGCTACCATCTGCCGAGCTTTTAGAGCGAATTTGTAGTCCGAGCGCACCCACCTCAAAGACTGGAATATTAAAGATTTCGCGTGCACGCAGATCATTTAAGTCAGTGATTAAGCCATCCACAACTTGGCGACTTACCACGAAGATCCTGCGCTCACTGGGACCTAGCAAGTAAACATTATCTCCTATTTCAGTTAAGGTGCCTACGCTCAGAGAAACATTTTCGTCTCTGTCGACGATGGTCAATTTGAGAAGGGGGTTCTGTAGTCCATAATCAGCTAGTGACTGCCCAGTATTCTGGATTTCATCGACGAGGAAGGAAGCTTCTTCTTCTAAGAACTGTAGTTGATTGAGAATGCGATTAATTGCAAAATAATTGGCAGACCACTTCATGGGCTCTATAAGTTGCCATGTGGATCCTTTGCGTTCGAGCACGAGGGGTATTTCTAGACCGGATCCGTGAAGTTCAATGCGTTCGGCATCCATGAGCTCACGTCCGAATTGCATCGATAGAGTGCCGCCTTCTGTTGTATTTTCTTTACCTTGATTATTTAGGTAAGCAATTAGTCCAAAAGCTAATATATTAAGAGCAAGTAAGATAAGTGTGAATTTTAAGCTCATGTTATTAACGGCGGCGCATGATATAAATGAATAGGCCAATTAGCGCTGTAGCGCTCGGGATTAGAGAGTAGTAGTAAAGGCTTCGATTTAGGTCGTGCTCGCTCATCACAATTTGATAGCTATGCAGTGGCCTTGTTGCTATATTGAGCATACTGTTACGTGATAGTGCCCAGTTCAAGGAATTATAAAATATACTGCGGTTGCCGAAAGCGCGTAGTCGATTATTGGCAATAAAATCTGAATTTCCAAATACGATAAATCTACCCCCAGGTATAGTAATACCTAATGCCGTGCCGGCACTTCGTGTCGAAACAGCAGCAATACTTATGGGGCCTTTTAAGTCGCGCCCCGTGTCGAATTTAGGCGGATTCTGTGTTCTGTAGTCTCGTTCTGCCCAGCTTTTGTCGGAAGTGCCTATAATTTGGTCTACTTTGAGCCTGGGATCACGCAGTGCGGCAGGATCGGTACGGACAGGACGAGGTTGTCCGAATAGAGATGTGATTTGATAATCGACTAGTAATTTAGTGATTGGATGCTCTGCAAAGCGGCGTATTATAAGGTCTCCACCCTGAGCGCGGTAGTCGGGCCCATCGTCTTGGACCATCATATCATCGACCAGTATACCCCAGTCGTAGAAGAGGTCTTCCATACCGTGACGACGTCCAGGATCAATGAATACGATAATACGCCCGTTGCGCTCACTCATATAGCGCCGCAGCTTTTCTACTTCCTCGGGTAGAAGGCTAGCCTGTGGTGATGGGATGACAACTAAGTCGGCATCCATTGGAACTCTGGCCTCTACAGATAAATCGAGCGTTGATAGTGAAAAGTTGCGTTCTCGCAGGAAATTTTCCAGCTCAGAAAGCCCGCGCAAAGGATCTACATCGTCGAGTCTCATCTCTCCGTGACCGACAAGGAAGTAGACCCTATCAGTGCCCTTTGAGGACACTTCGATAATTGCCGAAGTAATGGCTTTTTCACCACAAAAGCCTGTAATTTTATTATCTTTGACCTCATATAAATCTATTTGACGTATTTCGCTAACGCGGTCGTCCATAGCCACGATGATTACATTTTCTTGGTCGATATTATACTGGCTGGAGAGCTCTTCTGCTCGTTTTCTCTGCCTATAAATATCTACATACTCAACCCGGATATATGATTGGCCGTTAATAGTCCCAGCTGCTGAGAATTCTCGGAGGAGCTTGCGTAGGTGTTGATGGATTTGTTGAGATTCAGGAACTGATGGATTATCTGGAATAGTAACGATAATATCTACAACATCGCTTAATGCATGAATATAGGCCTTAGACTCAGCAGCTAGCGTATAGGTGCCTGACTGGGTAAGATCGATTCTACTAAAATATTTAGCTGCTAGAAAGTTAAGTGCTAGTATAAGAACAACGCCAAATAGTACCTGCAGCAAACGGTTTGCGATACGCAAACGCCTTATCAGCCTAAAATCATTGAAGCGATTAATTTGCATTATGACTTTGCTTCATTTATGAGACTAGAGAGACCAAGTAAGAGAAGCCCAGTGCTGGAATAATAGAAGAATGGCCTAGTATCAATTATTCCTCTAGAGAAGTCATCTAAATGCTCAAAGATCTGTAGATAATTAACAGTAGTTAGCATTAATGATGAAAGGCCACTCCCAGTGTCCGCAATATTGCTTATTTGTTGTCCACCAATAATGACTATAAAAAGTGTTGTAAAGCTGAGCATACCGGCGACGACTTGACTGCGCGTTACGCTACTGGAGAAGATCCCAATAGAAATAAAAAGAATACCACTTATTGCTAAAAAAAGGAAGCTACCTGCAAGCGGTGCATACTCTAGGAGGACTCCGCTTTCTGCAGCGTGTGGGTAGAGTTTTTGAGTAATAAGCGGAAATCCGAGAGTCAGTCCCCAAAGTAACATATAATAAACATATGCGCCTGAAAATTTACTTAGTGTAACCGCCATGAAAGAAGTCGGAGTTGTCATGAGAGTATCTAAGGTTCCACTATTACGTTCTCCAGCTATGCTGCGCATGGTTAATAATGGGACGACAAATAGGACAGGGATCCAGAAGACACTAAAGAACTGCACTGTGGGTATGGTCTCTGATGGTGTGTTTACCATGTCGCGAAGGATCGCCCAGTAGATAAATCCCATTAAGCTAAGAAAAAGTACTGCAGCTATGTAAGTAGAAGGATTGATTAAGAGTAGGCGGAGCTCGTGTTTAAAAAGTGTAAAAAAATGGCGCATTGTATTTGGCTTAGGAAAGAAGGATTTAGGCGCTGATCTTAGGCTTGTTTTCGAGTGTTTCTTCCCATGAGCGTTTTGTTGCTGCTAGGAAAATCTCTTCAAGGGTTGGCTCAAATGGGGCGAGGCTATGAAGAGTGAATGTGTTATGACCGCTAAGCACTTGAATGAGCCTAAGGCCTTGAGCATCCCCATTGTCCACCCGTAAAATAAGTTCCAATTTATCATTCGACAGTCGAGTGCTTTCGAGGATTACAGTGTCGAAGCCACTCTCACTGAGACAAGAGGTCACGCAGGATGCAGTACCTTCGATTATTAGGCTAAATCGATTCCCCGGCAGAAACTCTTGGCGAAGGTCATGGCCTGAGCCAGCAGCAACAATGCGGCCACGGTTGATGATAATCACGCGGTCGCATGATCTTTCTATCTCAGGGAGTATGTGACTTGATAGTATAACTGTGTGTTTACCCCGTAAATTATCTATTAGTTTGCGGATTCCTTGAATCTGATGCGGGTCGAGCCCGATTGTAGGTTCGTCCATAATAATTATCTCCGGATCACCCAATAGGGCATCTGCGATACCGACTCGTTGTCGAAAGCCTTTAGAAAGAGTCCCGATTATTTTGCGGCGAGCTGTACGGGCAAGGTCACATGTCTCCATTACCCGCTGCACGCAGTCGTTTAGTTTACTTTTAGGAACTTCCTTAAGACGAGCTCGAAAGCGTAAGTATTCGACAACTCGCATATCTACAGGAAGTGGGTTATTTTCCGGCATATAGCCGACTTTTCTTTTCACTTTACGAGGATTTTGTGCTACACAAATACCATTTATCCAAGCTGATCCTGATGTAGCTGACATAGTCCCAGAAAGTATCCGCATGGTCGTGCTTTTACCAGCACCGTTAGGACCCAAAAAGCCTACCACCTCACCGAATTTGACGGAGAAATTAACTTTATTAATAGCAGTCAGCGCGCCGTATTGGCGAGTAAGGTCTTTGACGCATATGCTAAGCGAGGTTTCCTTTTTTTTGGAAGTCATTGATCAGGGAAAAGTAGCGTAAGCGAAGTGCTACGGAGTGTAGATACGTCTTCTGTTAATGAAATATAAGTTTTTAATGACTAAGACACTTTTGAGATCATAGTGAAAGTTCATAAATAATCTAGTTTTATGAACTAGAAGACAGGTGGCATCAAGGGACATCAAGACCTAATTCTATGAGTTCTAGTGTTGCACAGCGATAGTACAGAATATAATTTTAGTTTATGGAGATTTCGACCACAACTCCTGCAATACTTTTTCCTGCCGTTAGTTTGCTTATGTTGGCGTATACGAACCGTTTCTTGGCTATCTCTAGTATTACAAGATCGCTTCACGACCGATATAAATCGGAAGGTGGTGTGGCAGTTCGCAGGCAGATTGAAAACTTACGCTCTCGCCTAAAGTTGATTCGAAGAATGCAGTCGTTTGGAATTTTAAGCCTTTTTGCCTGCATTTTGTCTGTGGTGAGCCTATTTTTGGGCCTAAGAGTGATGGGTGAATTCCTTTTTGGGCTAAGCCTTTTGCTAATGCTAGGATCATTGTTATTCTGCCTATTTGAAATCCAACTCTCTGGGCGTGCGTTAGAGATAGAGCTCGAGGATGTGGAAGAATAATCTTTTTTGTTTCATCTCATTCTAGTCAAGACAGTCTACTTGAACTCTGATTATTAGTGTATTGTCACCGCAACCAAAGTATGTGCCAATTACGGGGGCCACATCGCCGTAGTCCCTACCAAAGGCGAGTACAATGTAAGTATCATCGACAATTTTTCGGTTTGTCGGATCGAACCCGACCCACTCGTAGTCGCCTAAGTAGATTTCCACCCATGCATGAGAGGCCTCATTGCCCCTTAAATTATTGCCGTTTTTATTGTCCAATAAATACCCGCTTACATAACGAGTTGGTATTCCAAGCGAGCGGCAGTAGGCGGCCATGGCATGTGCAAAGTCTTGGCATACGCCGGCACGTTCCCTTATAACCTCATTCGCGTGTGTTGATACAGTAGTGGCTTCACAGCAGTACTTAAAGCAGCTGTAGATGTGTTCCATTATTTTGAGACAAATTTGAAATACATTATCTGAACCATTGCTAATATCGATAGCCTCTTTCCAAATTTTCGGTGTGAGTGACACATAGGCACTACTTTGTAAAAAGCCATGGCACTCTTCGAGTTTTCGATACTTTTCTAGATCGGAGCACTTTACATCATATTGCGAGTTGTAGATATTGCAGTTCTTTTTGGTCTGAACTATCGATCGGCTTTCAATAAGTAGGCGTTTATGAGCTTGAGGAATTGTAAAGTGGTGCACTCTATTAAAGTTAAGGTCATCATAATGTTTTAATTTAGTTGCTGGTAGAATGCTTATAAAGGATGAATCTACACTCTGGAATTTTGTTATTTTAGGCGTTAACCTGAGCTCGTTCGTGTTATCCCTAACATCTTCATTATAAACGTATTCTGTACGATGATAGACTTGAATCCGCATACGAGATGGCTACTGCTGCTGCTGCTGTTGTTGTTGCCAGTACAAATTATTATACCCGATACTTTCAATCTCTAGAGGAAGAAGGATGTAGAGCTCGAAAAATTGCTGACCAATATAGTTGAACTGCTTTTGAAGGGAGTCGAGGTATTCGTTATAGCCTTCGCTAATTACGTTAGTAATATTAGAAAAGTTAAGTTGGGCCAATGTGCTACCTGTTATTCGTTCCGCTTCATTGCTGAAGCTACCTGTGGTTGTACCCGATACGCTGTGCAGATGTTGGTCCAATTGCTGCAAACAGAAGCGAACTGAGCGGGGAAAGCTTTTAGAAAATAGTAAAAAACTTACCGTATTTTTTAAAGTAATGCCGTTATTGAACTCAACTTGGAAAGCATTAAAGGCGGAACAAGATTTAAGGGCTGATGCAAGTTTTGCTCGATCGGGTTCACCTTGATATGCTAGCATGTCTAGAACTCGCGTTGTTTTGTCAGCTCGCTCTAAGCATTTACCAATTTGCATAAAGTGCCAACCATCGTCGTGAAGTACAGTTGCGTTTATAAGCCCTGATAACAACATGCAGAATTCGATTATTTGCCGGTATAGTTTGTCTGGTTGGCTTTCCCAAAGTTCTTCCGCTTTTTCAGAACTTATAAAAAGATGAAAACGATTGAGCTCACGCCATATTTCTTCTGATATTTGGTCGCGGACCATACGGGCATTTTCACGAGACTGGGCTACGCATTGACGAATAGAGTCAGGATTTTCTTCAGAGAAAGTTACGAAGGCACCGGCGTCTTTTTCTTTAGATGTCGCATAGGCATTTTCCATATAGGTCGTGTAAAGAAGCGCACGCCATACATCACCTTGTCTGATGTCCAAAGAGTTATAACGATTAACCTCGACTAGTCGGGCAAGGTTTTCGGCACGTTCGAGATATCGACTGAGCCAGTAGAGACTGTTAGCAACGCGTGAGAGCATAGTTATTATTATATGACTTTATGAACGTAATATCCAGGTATCTTTACTGCCACCTCCTTGGGAAGAATTGACCACTAGCGAACCCTTTTTGAGTGCAACTCTTGTCAGACCTCCAGCGATGATTTCAATATTTTCTCCATATAGTACGAACGGGCGTAGATCGATATGCCTACCCTCGATCCCAAGTTTATTACAGATGGTAGGATGCCTGGACAAAGATACTACGGGCTGAGCAATAAAGTTACGTGGGTCACGTCGTATATTTTCAGCGAATTTTAAGCGTTCTTTCTTCGTCGAAACCGGTCCCATAAGCATACCGTAACCTCCAGATTCATTGGCCGACTTTATAACAAGTTCTTCTAAATGATCAAGAATGTACGTGCGGTCTTTATCTCGCCATGCTAAATAGGTTTGTACGTTTTGTATAATAGGATCTTGATCTAGGTAGTAGCGAATCATTTCAGGTACGTAGGCATAAATTACTTTATCGTCTGCCACACCAGTTCCTACTGCGTTAGCTAGCGCTACATTACCTTTAAGGTATGCTTTCATTAGGCCCGGGACTCCCAACATAGAGTCTTTTCGGAAGACTATCGGATCAAGGAAATCATCGTCTAATCGGCGATATATGACATCAACCTGAACAAGACCTTTTGTAGTTCGCATATAAACAAAGCAGTCAACTACTATCAGGTCACGACCCTCAACTATCTCAATTCCCATTTTTCTGGCTAGAAAAGTATGCTCAAAATAAGCGCTGTTATGCACACCTGGTGTAAGTAGAACACAAACTGGAATCTGACCTTGGCGAGGAGAGAGGTATCTTAGTGTCTTTAGTAAAAGATCGGGGTAGTTGTCTACTGGGCGAACTTCATACTGGCTATAGAGCAATGGGAATGCTCGCTTCATAGCTTCACGATTCTCGAGTAAATAAGAAACTCCGGATGGACAACGCGCGTTATCTTCCAGAGCTATGTAGTTACCCTTTTCGTCTCGAATCAAGTCGGTCCCGCAAATTTGAATGTAAATATCCTTCGATATGGTAAGATCCTGCATTTCAGTACGATAGTGAGTAGCACTCTTGACTACGCATTCAGGAATAATTCCATCTTTTATAATTTGTTTCTTATTGTAAATGTCATTAAGGAATAGATTAAGTGCAATAATTCGCTGGGTTAGTCCTTGTTCAATTTTTTTCCACTCGCCCGCTGGTATTATGCGTGGTATTAGATCAATTGGGAATATTTTTTCGGTACCTCTATTATCGCCATAGACTGTAAAAGTAACACCATTTTCTAGAAAGGAATTATCGACAAGTATCTGTTTCTCTCTAAGCGTCTCTTTATTGTATTTAGAAAACTTTTCATATAGTAAATCATAATGAGCAAAAGTGTTTCCTCCAGCCTGACAGAACATTTCGTCGAAAAAAGTGCCCTTATCGTAATTACTTAACATTATAATGCATTAGCAAAGTATGTGCCAGCTCGGCACTTAAATATGCTGGCTATGGGAGAGTAGGCGTAAGTTTTTTGAAAGCTAAATATGCATACCGGACTTTTGATTCTTTGGAGCGTTATCTAGCAAAAAGTACATTCTCTACATTATTTTCAAAACACCTATTTGTTTAAGAAGTAGCTTATATAGTTAATTAGATACTATTTTAGTACAGCTTTCAACTAAAGCTCATACAAATATAGAAATCTAATAACTTGTTATTAGCACAAATATTAGATCGAATTGTTGCAGATAAGGTTTTACATGCTACAGAAACGCAAGCATTGCATTCTCGCATTTAACCATCGGTAGAGAATTATTTATTCTTTAAAAGAATCGTACTGTTTTTGTACGCATCGCTTCGTGTTCTTCGTCAGTACAAGGTGCGTTAGTAGGGACGTCTGTTTTTTCTGCAGTTGTTGCTACCAAGCCGTTGCTAAGCAAGTAATTCTCGACCTCTTCACCGCTAACATCTGCGAGCATAGAACCGTTAATCTCGACACACGGTGATAGCGGCTGCCCTGATCTTTCTACCATTTCGGCGTATTGGTCAGGATTATTTATAATATCTCGGTCCTCATAATCAAGGTCGTACTTTTTCATTATTGCGCGGACTCCCATGCTCCAGCCGCAGGTAGGTTTTAGATATGCTATGATGTTCATAATGATTCAATAACTATTTCATTCTCAGATCTTGTCAACTATTGCGATTTTTGAGAGATGACCCAGTCTACCAATTTTGATTCATCCTCTTCGTATGCCCAGGCAATCCGAAGGAAATCTGCAGGGTGTATATTGTACTCCTTAAGGAAGGATCGGTCGCCGCTGCAACCATACATAGTATCAGAGGGCAGCTGACCGCGCAGTTTTGCCCAAGCTTTATACATAATACGTGGTAACCATGCGATTCCTTTGACTTTCGCGTCTTTTGCAGGCAGCGAAGCGCTATCGATTAATTTAGTAGTCTTATTCCCTCCCTGCGCTAAAAATAGGTAGTCTTTTCGTACCGAGCTTACTAATAAGAAAGTTTCAAAATCTGGTTCTCCTCTAGATACGTAGTCCTCCACGTAGTCATACACGTCCATTGTATTTAGTCCGATATCGCTCAATTCTTTCAGCGTGCTTTCTGAGAAATAATTATTAGGATCGCGCTCACCTTTTTCATATTTGGCAAGAGCCCATTCCCAAATCATCTTTAGTTTCTTTTGGTAGCTAAAATTTTCCATATGTACTATTTAGCACAAGCACAGCAAAAAACAATCTTCGAAGGTCGCTCGACTCTATAATTTAACGGTAACCCAAGCTTTTAATAAGCGAAAACTAATGCGTATAGATTCACACATGCACACTCCTTTATGCGGACACGCTATTGGCAAGCCGATCGAATATGTCATAGCTGCCGCGGAGCAGGGTATCGACTTAATAACTATTACCTGCCATATTCCAATGTGCTGGGAGGCTTTTGGGCAGGAGGGTATTCGAATGAAGCGTGAGGAGTTGGAAGACTATATTGCGCTAGTGAGGGCAACAGCAATCGAAGCTAAGCCGCTTGGGGTAGAAGTATTATGCGGTATTGAGGCTGAAGTCTTCCCTGATCAGTCAGAGCTTGAATTAATGGATAATATTCTTTCCCAAAATAATTTTGACTTTGTCCTCGGCTCTCTTCACGCGCAGTGTTTGAGTTACTTGCAATGGTTCGAAAAAAACAATGTGCATGATGATGCAAAACGTATTGAAAATTACTTTCGACATTTGAAGTATGGTGCTCAATCAGGTCGGTACGA
>CACKVQ010000018.1 GCA_902603705.1 Puniceicoccaceae bacterium | reverse complement strand
CTGATCCGAGCGGATACCTAGCGAGTTTAGGAGCTTTTCATCGTGCTCACAAGAGGCTCGACAATGTGGACAATTCCTGCGAACAAGACGCTGCGCGAGTACTGCGCGAACAGCTGCAGCGACTAGGAATGGCTTTATACCAATGTCTATCAGTCGACTAATTGCACTGGGCGCATCATTCGTGTGCAAAGTGCTAAAAACCATATGCCCTGTAAGCGCCGCGTTGACTGCAATTTCGGCAGTCTCTTTGTCTCGAATTTCCCCCACCATTATAATATTGGGTGCTTGGCGCAACATGGAGCGAAGCGCTGCGGCAAAGGTCATGCCTACTTCACGGCGGACCTGAACTTGGTTGACCCCTCCCATCTCATACTCAACCGGTTCCTCGACAGTTATAATTTTACGGTCGGGATGATTTATATAATTTAGCGCCGAGTACAACGTAGTCGACTTACCCGAACCAGTGGGGCCTGTAACTAGAAAAACCCCATCTGGTAGTGCGATTATACGCTCAAAAGCTGCTTGGTCATCACTAAAGAATCCAAGCTCCGGCAGACCAAGGCGTAGGCTCTCCTTATCAAGAATACGCATTACGATGCTTTCTCCGAAAGCCGTAGGTAGCGTCGAGACACGCAAATCAATAACCTTTGCCCCGACCTTTATATTAATACGTCCATCTTGCGGTACACGTTTCTCGGCAATGCTAACATTGGACATAAGCTTGATTCTCGAAATTATAGAAGGCTGTAAACGTTTGGGCGGGTTCTCCACTTCATGAAGAACGCCGTCAATGCGGTATCGCACACGGAATCGCTTTTCTAATGGCTCCATATGTATGTCGGAGGCTCGTCGCTTAAGCGCTTCTGTAATCACCATGTGGACATACTTAATAATAGGCGCTTCTTCCTCACTGGCATCCTCAGAAGAAGGTAACTCGATCTCATCCTTAGGCGCATCAGGGTCTTCCACGTCAGAGAACATCTCGTCTACTTGGTCGACTTTGGCGCCCTCGTAGTACTGATGAATCGCTTTCTCTATCTCCTCGAGCGGTGCTACTCTGCAAACAATAGAGCGCTGGATAACATGGCTGATGCTATCGATAGCATCCATATCTAAGGGGTCGAACACTGCTAGTTCGATTTCGCTGTCATCTGATTCAAGTGGCAGAACCTTGTATCGGTTTGCTAACTCAAATGGTACGACTTTGAGCGCTTCGGCGGAAAGACGGATATCTGCCAATTCGACAGTTTCCATATTAAACTCCTCGGCTAGTGCGCTAGCGATCTGCTTTTGTGTTATTACATGATCAGAAATGAGCGACTCAAGCACAGCCGTATCGTGACTACCTTCGTAGCCAGCTTCTGTTACTTTAGAGCGCGCAAAGTCTAACTCATCTTCCTCCAGAAGGCCTTTATCATTAAGAAGTTTGAGAACAAATTCGTCGGCTGAGGTCACAAATATTTAATCTTAGGGTGAGGTACAAAACTAGTTATAGTCTATCGAGCTACGCTCATCAAGAATTCCGCATTGTTTTGAGTCTTCTTTATTCGCTGAATAAGCATCTCCATAGCATCAGTAGATGGTAGGCCTTTCATAGCCCTTCGCAATGAATAAATCTTAAGCATTTCATCAGGATGGTAGAGTAATTCTTCCTTCCGTGTGCCACTCTTATCCATACTCAATGCAGGAAAAATACGCTTATCAGATAGGCCCCGATCGAGATGTAACTCCATATTTCCAGTACCTTTAAACTCTTCAAATATCACCTCGTCCATCTTGCTCCCAGTATCGACAAGTGCCGTGGCAATTACAGTAAGGCTACCCCCATCCTCAATATTACGAGCGGAGCCAAAAAATCTTTTTGGTTTTTGAAGAGCATTCGCCTCAACGCCCCCCGAAAGTATTTTTCCGCTACTGGGCATGGTAGTATTATAAGCCCGCGCCAAGCGAGTAATTGAGTCCAGTAATATCACCACATCTTTACCTACCTCAACCATACGACGCGCCTTTTCGATAACCATCTCAGCAGCATGTACGTGACTATCAGCGGTCTCGTCAAAGGTGGAACTTATTACTTCACCCTGCACTTGTCGACGGAAATCAGTCACTTCCTCGGGTCGTTCATCTATCAAAAGAACAATCAAATGAGCATGAGGATAATTCAGCTGGATAGAGTTAGCCATACCCTGCATCAGTAACGTCTTACCTGTTCGAGGTGGGGCCACTATCAAGCCGCGTTGACCAAAACCTACTGGCGTCAGGCAATCAACCACACGCATAGAGAGATTATCCCATTTGGCCTCTGAATTAGCCTCTAGAAGAATGCGAGAAGTGGGGTAGTAAGGTACCCGTTCAGTAAAAGGCACAATCTCATTGAGAGTCTCTGGGTCTTCGCCCATCACTTCGTTGATACTTACCGCAACAGGGCAAGACTCCCCTTCGCGATGAGGCTGTAACTGCGCTTTCACGATATGACCTCTTTGCAGTCCGTAATAATTTATAAATACCTGAGGCACATAAGCACTGAGCGATTTGACTCGGTAGCTATCACGCTCGTAAACGAGTAGTCCTCCTTCCTCCTCACCTAAAATTTCAAGAATTCCGGTCGTTACTATAGCTCTTTTATTGGCCCCAGCGTGCGCAGTGATAGCGTTTATTAATTGATCACGATTGGGCGCGTGCGGCATCTCAATTTGCAGACTCGCGACTTCCTCACGCAGCTCATTTAGATCCATTTCGTAAATACGATAATAATCTAGTTCTTCACCCCCACCTGACTTTAATTCGTTTGCTAGTGAAGAAATCTCCTCAGTCTTAGTTAAGAGCTCCCACTCAAATAATTCACCAAATTCAATCGGGGTATCTTCCTCGCGCTCGTAACGAGCACTTTGTTTATTTTGCCAGCGATTTTTGGCCCGCTTGCGCTTATTATTCCTATTGTTCTTATTAAACTTACCTGCACCTTTTCTACGGTCATTCTCGTGCACTTGATGCTCTCTCTTTTGAGGTGCAGTCACATGCTCCCGGAGTGCTTCGGAGGGCTCAGCACCTACCGTAGTATCTTCATCTAGGTTATCTACTTTTATATCCGAGCTAAAGGTAACTTCGTCGCCTTCAACAGAATGGTCCACTTTGTTCACCTTCTTCACGGCTTTTTTATGAGCACGCTTGCGTTGGGTGGCATCTGTGCCAGTTTCAACTTCCTCGCAAGGAAGGTCATTGTTTTCTTGTTCAGAACTCATGTATATATATTGGCTAGACGAATACTGCGTCTTTGGAGTAATAAATTTTGGTGAGAGTGTAAGTACACTGGGCATCTAGCCCTTAGTTTGCTCATTCAATTTCTTAATTTGTAGTTTCAAAAAATCAAAGCTTCCTGAATTGGAAATAACATGATCTGCGCGTTCAACTTTTTCGTCGAGTGGCATTTGTTGCTCACGGCGCTGCAAAATCTCCGAATGGGAGTAGCCTCGGTTAGCTATACGAGTCTCGACTATATTAGATGGGCTATGAACACAAACAATTAAATCGAAGTAAGTTTCAAGTCTTTTTTCAAACAGTAAAGGAATCTCTACTAACCAGTGTAGTTCTGGAGCGCCCTCCAAAGAATTTTTCCAGCTCTCTTGAACGATAGGATGTAGTAGATTCTCTAACCACAGGAGTTCTGATTTATCACTAAAAACAAGAGCTGCTACTGCCTTTCGATCGATCAAAGCGTCCTGAGTGAAGACTTTATCACCCCAATGCTCACAAATCTGGGCTTGAATATTAGAATCCTCCTCTAGCAATTCACGGACAAGGCAGTCCGTATCGATTGTTTGCCAGCCTACTTCTTTGAAGAGCGCAGCTACAGTAGATTTACCACAACCTATACCACCTGTTAGACCAAGTTTCATAGGGGATTTCTTGGCTTGATAACACTAACTGTCATAGCTTTGAAACTGAGTAAATTAAAAGGATATGACAAGATTACATTCCAGACTAAAACTCACTACCTCTAAAATATCTATATCTATGTAATTTATTTTTTCTACTACTCAATTAAGTAAAACAAAAATATGAAAACATAAATTCTTCTACTTGCTCTAATCTCATCCGTGAATGCTGCCCGTTCAAACACTGAGGCTTATTACGAGAAAATTGCCATTGAAAAGAATAATGCTTTAATTGAGCTTTCCATGCCCGACGGGAAACGGTGCGATCTTGTGGCTGAGACACAAGCCATTGAAGTAGACTTTACTGACAAATGGGAGTGTAGCAATACGATAGTGCTTCAATTATGCATTCCAAGCAGATAACCGAGCAAGTATACCCCTAATCTTATAAAAGCAAAGTGACGAAAAGCACCTAATAAGGGTAAATTCAATAATTAAGCATTTCAGGCTTCCAATTGATGTGCTGGAGAACAGGACATAGAATTAAGCTCATGCCTAGCAAAGCCTAGATCGTAATCTGTTTTATTAGAAAAACGTTCTTGCAGTTAAAAGCACTTCGCCTAGACAATCAACCTTGGCATGGAGAGATGGCAGAGTGGCCGAATGCGGTTGTCTTGAAAACAACTGAGCCGAAAGGTTCCGGGGGTTCGAATCCCTCTCTCTCCGCCATTTAGAATGCCTACTTAGACTAAATGCAAAACCTCCCTTGAATTTTAAGGTATATTCAGAGGTTACTCGAAAAGTTAAGTAGTTTAAAACCCTTCTACACTAATAGGCGCCGACTGTAGGAGTTCATTCGTGTTCATTTCTGCTAAAAGTTTGTCTGTCTCTACCTCCACAAAAATCAACTTGTCACCGCCTAATTTTTTAGCCCGTACACGTCCATCGCTACGAACCATATCGACGCCGAAAGCACTGACTAATTCCTCCTTCTCCTCTTTAGTGGGGCGCTTCCAATATCCTCCCTCTGTATGAAGATTTAGAAGATGATTAAATTCAAAATCAGTCATCCCTTTACTACGCTGGTAAAGTTCAATCACAGATTTCCCATCGACATATACGACGTGTAGATCCCAACCCGCTGCCATGCGTCTTTGCTCTAATTCTGAGGAGGTTGGTCTGCGCCCGTCCGAAGTCTTAAAATAAATACGTATATTCGCCGAGCTTGGAAAGTACTGAAAATACTGCATATAGGGCATCCCTCGCCGGCGGCTTGATTCTATTTCGTCATTGCGGTATACTATGCCACCCGAGGCAAATAATCTACGTTCTATAGATTCCCTTCTCTCATTTATCCGCGCATCTGCACTGTTCGGAAAAATAATGTGAAGTGTAGCGCTCACGATTATAACAGTGAGTCCTTTAAAATAGATTGTGTATTTCATTATTGTTATTAACGAATAAACACCCTGTCTACCCAGAGACAAAACAAATCTGCCCTCATGCATAATGATTTTTATTCTCCCTTTGATTTAGAGCGTTTTCCAGAGACTTCTCCCTTGGAGAACGACTATCGGAGTGCCTTCCAAATTGAGCGTGATCGTATTATATTCTCCTACCCCTTTCGTAGACTACAGTCAAAGACGCAGGTCTTTCAGTCTGGGGAATATGATTTTTACCGTACCCGCCTAACGCACTCTATCGAAGTGGCAAAAGTTGGTCGCTCCATCTGCGAATTTCTACTTCACAGCTCCGATTTACTAAATGATTTCTATTATATCGATCCCGATCTTACTGAAGCTATCTGCTTAGCACACGACCTGGGCCATCCACCCTTCGGCCATATTGGCGAACGTAAATTAAATGAACTCATGGTGGACCACGGGGGCTTTGAGGGGAACGGACAAACCTTGCGTATCTTAACCGAGCTCATTTATGAGCGCACTGGACGAACTAAAGGTATCGCTCCGACTCGTGCATTTTTGGACGGGGTCATGAAGTATAAAGCAACGCAGACGGCTTGGGTAGTCGAAAGCGGGAAAGCACCGAAAAATCATTTTATTTACGACCAGCAAGCGACATGGAGAGAAACCGTCTTCGGTGGCGCTACGCCACCGAAGGGCCTACAAAAAGTGCGAGCACTTAATGCATTCAAAAGTATCGAGTGCCAGATTATGGATTGGGCGGATGACACTGCATATTCTCTGCATGATATCGTAGACGGCATTCACGCTCGCTACATCAACGCAGGAAGCTTAAGCGAATGGGCTGCCGATCAAGAGCTCAACTCAGAACAGATACGACTCGTAGAAACCCTTTGCGAAAAGATCAAAAAAAATTGCTATGAGCCCTATTTCGGCAGTCGAGTAGGTACTTTTGTTCACGCTTGTGCTTTGCGACCACGTAGCGGATTTCTCAGTGATCGTACTCAGCGACACGCCTTCGATTTAGAAATTGATCCAGCTGTTAAGGCAGAAAGTGAGCTCTATAAATCTATAGCCCTTGATCTCATCTTTAAATCTACACAGCTCCAACAAATTGAATTTAAAGGTGGCTATATACTCGAACGACTTTTTACCGCATTACGCGCTCATTGCGCTGATCATAGTAATAAAGAGCTAAACTTACTGCCAGCATCCGTCCAAGAACTCATTAGGAGTGAGGGCGATTACACCAGCCGGCTGCGTCGACTATGCGACTTCACGGCGGGCTTAACCGATGGCCTAGCTGTACGGACCTACAAACGACTGTTCGATGCAGATTTTGGCTCTATCACGGAGCTATATTAAAATAATGAGTTGATTAATCAGGCGCTAGCTCAATGATCTGATTTTCGCATCTACAACAGCACCAATTGACTCAGATAATTCCTCCACACTTTGACTTCCGTCTAAGACAGAGAATCTCTCCGGTTCAGCCGCCGCCAAGTCCAAATATCCAGCACGGACTGCCTGGAAAAATTCGAGGCTCTCTTGTTCCATACGGTCAAACTCTCCATTACTTCTAGCACGTACGCGAGCAAGGCCAACTTCCGGAGAGAGATCTATCAAGATAGTCAAATCTGGCTTGGTCAGCCCAACAGCAAATTCGTTGATTGCTTTTACCTGATTTGCGTCTATTGCACGGGCTACGCCTTGATAGATGGCGGTGGAGTCGAGGAAGCGGTCACAAAGAACGATCTTTCCAGCAGTTAAAGCGGGCGCAATCAACTCTCGAACATGCTGGGCACGGCTTGCTGAGAAAAGAAGTAATTCACTCTCAGCCGACATCCCCTCTCCGGACCCATCATGCTGAAGCAAATGGCGTATGGATTCGCCTAGTTGTGTGCCCCCAGGTTCACGGGTCTCAACCACTTCTCTCCCAGTCGCTTCAAGGCGTTTTTTGAGAGCAGAAATCTGGGTAGATTTACCGCTACCCTCGCCACCTTCAAATGTGATAAATAAACCTTTCATATCTCAACTACCAACTTCTTATAAACTCAGCTAAATCTTCAAGTGTGGGGCTTACCGCAGTGCGCACGTAAGAGCCAGAAGTTGCTACAGCTAAAGTAAGTGCTGATTCGGGGCTTAATCCAATAAGGCGAGCGGTAACAAACCCAGAGTTAAAATGATCGCCCGCTCCCGTTGTGATCTTTGGCTTTTCACAAAAAGGTCCTGCTGCATAAGCAGTACCTTCTGGCGTAGCACAAGCGGCATCCGCTACTGGATGCACTACGACAGTATGAAGCGCGAGTCTTTCGCGAATTCGGGCGGCCACAAGTTGCAGATTCTCAGGATTGATCGGCAAAGGGTCAAATCCTAGCAGTGCGTCGACTTGCTCCGCCTCACGAAGGTTGAGTCCGAGAATAACCTGTCCAAATGCCTCGAATTGAGAGAAAATATCGAGTACTTCGCGCAGATCGGTATCCGAACGTTTTTCAGGGTCTGCTAGATCAAAAAAGAATATACGGGATTTATCCTGTGATAGCTCTGGCAGAACTCGTTCAATTAAATTTCGAAAGACATCTGACAAGTAAGGTATCATAGTCCAGTTGACTATCCCAATTAAGTCCGACTTCTCAAATATATCAATGAGTGCTGCTTCACCAAGTGACTCGCAGAGGCGCTCGTAAGTGATCCCTTCAAGGCTTGCCATTTTTCCGAACATAATTTTTCCGTCATCGAACTCAGCGGCATGTGTCACGCCTGGATCGGCTATAGAAATTGCATCTGTAAACCTAGAGAAGTCTTGAAAGACTGGATGCACCGCTTCCCGTCCAAGTGCACCAAGATATCGAACATTCAAACCATGTGCACACTGCGCATTAGCCATAATAGGGCCATTGCCACCAAGCTTCTCTACTGAAGGGGCAAACTCGATGTTAGAACTCTTACCAGCTGCTGAAGCAATCCGATCAGAGAAATCTGTAATTGTGGAAATAGCCTTGAATTGATCGCCTGGGCCAGAACGCTTGTCCACAGGGTGGACGATAATGTCCACAAAGCCGTCGATTCCAATCAGAGCATATTTAGTGCGAGCAAGAGGACTCTTTTCTTTGAGTTCCTCAAGGGTTATATTTTTGTGTTCCATATGATGAGTACCGTAAAGATATTTAGCTACAGATATACATTCGAATAAAAAGCACGGTGGGCTCACTTGTCGAGAGCTGGATTACGGGTGAAGAACCACTGTAGAATCGAGAATACGTGCGCCCCCTTATTTACTTCAAGAGTTTCTCGATATCACGGCGTTCTTTCTTGGTTGGTCTGCCGCAGCCTTTGTGACGCAACAAACGAGCGTTCGCCCTTTGCTCTCGGACTTTTTCATACTCTGATTCTGGCGTCTGATCATCAGCGTAATCAGGAACTCGAGCAGCGCCGACACGCTGCTCGAGTAGAGCTTTTACCTCCAAAGTACGTATATAAGACTTGTTGCGAGCCGTAATCGTATCACCTATCCTAACTTTGGCTGAGGGCTTAGCTATTTGTCCATTCAGGCGAACAGCTGAACCGCGACATGCCGAACCGGCGTCGCCACGGGTCTTATAAATACGCACCGCCCAGAGCCAGTGATCTAATCTAGCATACTCCATATGCTAATTATCTATCACTTCCTAGTGAGGCACTACGAACTGATAAAGCCATTCGCTCCAGCGCTTCTCGGAGGCGACTACGAGGGCAGCCAAAATTCAAACGAAGATGCCCTGGTCCACCAAAAGGCGCACCATCTGAGAGACCTACTCCAGCTTCTTCGAAATACCGAGCAGGATTTTCTAATTCAAGATCACGTACATCTAGCCAAGCAAGATATGTCGCCTGCATTGGTCGAAGTTTAATTTCTGGTATCTCTGCCGAGATAAAATTTCTGACCAAATTATAGTTTTCTCGTAAATACACCAAGAGTACTTGTCGCCAAGAGTCGCCATGATTATAAGCTGCCGCACAGCCAGCATATCCAAAGCAATTCACCTCGGTAATAATGCCACGTATTGTCTTTTGGAAACGGACACGAAGTTCGCTGCTCTCGATCACCGTATACGCGCAGGCCAGACCTGGTAAGTTATAAGTTTTGCTCGGCGCCATTAGTGTCACAGTCCGCTCCGCCAATTCTTTGCTCAGACTCGCAGCCACAATGTGTGAGGCCTCTGAATCAATTATCAAGTCGCAGTGAATTTCATCAGATATTAGGATCAAATCATGGCGCTGACAGAAATCACCCAACTGTAAGAGCTCTGCACTTGTAAAGACGCGGCCCACGGGATTGTGCGGGTTACAGAGCATAAAAATTTTTGTGCTTGGCAAAACTGCCGCCTCCATCGCATCAAAATCTAATGTCCATTGATCAAATTCATTCAAGCAAAGTGGCACTTTAATCAAATCGCGTTGCGCGTAATTAGGCGCATATATAAAAGGAGGATAGACCGGGGTAGCTGTCATAATCGAATCCCCTGGCTGACAAAAAGCACGGCAAAATAGGTTAATCGCTGGGACCAGACCTGGAAGAAAGTCTAACCAATTAGCACGTGCATTATAACCGTGTTGTCTTTGCAAATATTGGAGCACCGCATTGACAGGGGCTTCATGAGGTATCGTATACCCAAAAACTCCATGGTCCAGTCGCGATTGAAGTGCCTCTATGATTTCTGGGGCCGATCGAAAATCCATATCTGCTACCCATAGCGGCAAAACATCGCGGCGCTTGTACTTATCCCACTTTAGACTACCGAATCCCTCCCTCTTGGGGCAATCATTAAAATTATAATTTATTTCCTTCATTTACCTAAATTTAACTATATTAAAAATATATAGTGCGTAAAATATAATTCTTAATCGCAGATACTAAAAACGATAATTCAACAATAGTAATTGCTATTAACCCTTACTGAAAACGACCGCCTTAAAAATGTAATAAACCATGTGATTGATATAGCGAAAGATAAAGTAATCACATAGATCTACTACAATAATAATCAAAGTATTTTGTTAGATTTATGAGTAAAATAAGAATCTTATTTATCATTAGTACATATTCTCATGAGGGGGCAGGAGTTACAGAAGCCGCTAGAGGATTGGCTAAGCAATTAGCCAAAAATACCGAATTATCTGTAATGGCCATAGCATTAAATGACCTTGGGACACAGGCAGCCATGAGTAATTGGTCTGAGATTACAACCTATAAGCTTAGAAATTCTGGTCTAGGCTTTTCCACAATGCTTAGTAGAACAATAAGCGAAATTAAACCAGACATCATACACATACACGGCTTATGGCTCGGAATAGGTGTTCAAGCTGCATTTTGGGCGATTAGAAATAATGTCCAATATTTTGTCTCTCCACATGGAATGATGGATGAATGGGCTTGGAATAAATCGAAGTATAGAAAATTAATTTATTTTTATTTATTTCAAAAAAGAGTACTCTTGAATAGTGCGGTGTTGCATTCATTAAATGAAGATGAAAGCTATTCTGTAAAAAATATCCTACCCGATAAAGAAAGTATAATCATACCTAACGGAATATGCGTAGAAGACTACAAAAGTACTTCTTATAATATTTCAGATTCCAAGAAACTACTCTTTTTAGGAAGACTTGATCCCAAGAAATCAGTACTTGAGTTAGTCATAGCATGGTCAGAGCTTCTTAACGAAGGGAAAGCTAATGGATGGACTCTAGAAGTTGCAGGCAGCGGAAATATCAAGTATGAGAAATTATTAAGAAAAGCTGCTGGCAAACATTTAAATAAAGGTATCAAATTTAAGGGGCAAGTTCGAGGAGCACAAAAATTAGAATGCTTCAGAAATGCCACTGCATTTGTACTGGCCTCTAAGAGCGAAGGGTTGCCAGTAGTTATCTTAGAAGCATGGGCATCCTCTTTGCCCGCAGCAATTTCAAAAGAATGTAATCTGTCTAAATCTTTAGATTTAGGTTTATCTTTTGAAGTCTATTCAGAAAAGAAAAAGCTAAAGAAAAGTCTCGGAGAATTCATCAAATTAGATAACGCCAAATTAGAAGCTATGGGAAATAATTCTTTGAAATATGTAAACCAGCACTACTCCTGGGTTTCAATTGCAAGAGAATTTACTCGTTTATATAAAAAATACAGGTACAAATAACCCTAAATGAATAAATCTTTTTACGTAAGTGCTTATTGCTCTGAACTATCCTTAGGGAATAAGTTAATTAGGTTTTTTTGGAGTATTGCCTATAATATATTATTTAAACCATCACCTGTCATATTTTTCGCCTGGAGAGTATTATTGCTGAGAGCTTTTGGAGCAAAAATTAAAGACAAGTGCAAAATATATCCAACAGTCAAAGTTTGGCTTCCCTCAAATCTACGAATTGGTGAAGGAGTTATCATTGGAAATAATGTAGAACTTTATAATGTAGCCAAAATAACCATAGATTCAGAGGTCACAATTAGTCAAAACTCTTACTTATGTACGGCATCTCACAATATTGAAAGTGCATCGAGAGAATTAGTTTCTAAACCAATAAAGATTAGTACTGGTGCCTGGATTTTTTCTAACGCATTTATATCACTAGACGTAACTGTAAATAAAGGAGCTATAGTTGCTGCTGGTAGTGTAGTCGTTAAAAACGTAAAGGCATTTGATGTAGTTGGCGGGAATCCCGCTAAGTTTTTAAAGAAAAGAGAAACGAAGTGGCTTAATTCATAGAATGTATGAAAACTAATTTCTGGACTTCAACAGAATACGGGGGATTTATGCAAGCGCTTATACAGGAATTAGGTTCTCTGGGAATAGTCGCACAGCAGAAATTCAACTTATCTGAAGCAGCGTATAGAACGGCTCTGTCTACAATTGAGCGAATCATATTGAGGATTCGACAATACATAATCTACCCCATGCAAATAATTTTTAGTTTGTCTATTGACAGACTGAAGGGACGTTCTGAGAACCCAGTAGTCGTATCAACCAACACGTTTTTTGTACCACTCATAGCAACTTTCTTTAATCGAAAAGTCATTCATTTAGTTTATGACTTATTCCCTGAGGCGATGATATTTTCAGGAAAATGGAAAGATGGTATGATTAAAGCTAAAATCTTTCGTTGGATTGTCAATATGACGCTAAAACGATCTGCAATGAACGTATTCTTGGGACAGCGCTTGAAAGAGTATGTGGAGTCTGTTCATGGTGATTTAGAAAATAGCTTAATTATTCCTGTTGGAGCAGACAGTAGTCCATTTGAAGAATTTCCTAAAGCTAAAGGCCAAAAAATAAGAGTTCTTTACTGCGGAAATTTTGGGAATATGCATGATTCAGACACGCTATTTAAATATCTGAAAAATAATTCACCTACTGGCATAGAATTCGTTTTTCACTGCACCGGACCAAAAAGAAAAGCTCTAGAGAATTTTAGAGATACTCAAAAGTTAGCAAATACATCATCGTACAGTCTAGATGCTTGCTTAAAAGTTTCCAACGGCCTTACTCACAAAGACTGGATTCAGATTATGAATTCAGCACAAGTAGCGCTGGTAACTATGTCTGAAGGCTCAGAGAATGTAGTTATGCCAAGTAAAACCTACAGCGCTATGATGGCAGGACAAGCGATTCTAGCGATTGCGCCAGAAGGTTCTGATTTAGTAGATTTGATTAAGCAAACAGAATGCGGCTGGTGGGTAAATCCGGGCGACATTAGTAGACTTAAGGACTGCATACAAGAGATTTGTCAAGACAAAGAGGCAGTAACAACCTACAGGAAAAACGCATTTAAATCAGCTCACGAAAGTTTCGGCCAGGATCAATTAGCAAAAAAATGGCACAAATTAATTAAATCACTATAACATTAGTTTAAATATATTAAGCTACACTATAAAATGCATATAACATACCATGCTTTAATGGTGCGAATCCATTAGACTAAAAATAAGCCCGTTAAGCTTTTAAATTAATTATTTTCAACCGCATTAACAATTGCATTTCGCATCACATCAAAGGAATAGTGCGAAGCCGTCCAAGCAGACACTTCATTTCGTTTAGATATTAAAGTCTCTTTTTCTTTAGTCATATTCTGCAAATGTTCTGCCAATGATTGTGGATCGTCCGAATTAAAGAACTCCGTATTAAAGCCCTCCTTACAAGCTTCAATTTCAGGCGAGTGAAATTCACCGCCAGCGATCAGCATAGGAACACCAAAACTAAATGACTGCGTTGCAGACAACCCCACATATCCAGGGGAGACTGAGAAAATCGCTCGAGTGTAATATTCTCTAAGTTTTAACAAACTAGATACATGGCCTGCAAATTCAACGCACTCACTCAGCCCCGCAGATGCAGCTAACTTTTCTAATTGTGGACGCTCATTACCATCACCTACAAATACCAGACGAATAGATCTAGGAAAATCTTTGTTATTTCTTGCCATAATAAATCCCTTAAGCAGTAACCTGACCTTTTTTGATTCAACTAGCCTTCCAACGTAGAGAATAGAATCAACTTCATCTGGGATAGAAACTACTGGAACACAATCTCGAGCATGTACACAGGAATTGGCTGCAACCCATACTTTAAGAAATGGATAATTCTCTCGTAACTCTAGCGCTTGACTTTCAGTGTATGCTAAAAATCCATTGCATTGCCGAAAATAGATCCCCCTAATTAGCCAAACCATGTTACTCTTTCCTTTTGCATGACCCCATAAAATTGTGCGGCGCCCATTAAATTTTCTAAGCAAAAGAATTATTAAATTCGAAATGATTCGCATATTAGCATTTAAAATTGTTACATCTGCAGAAAGTAATTTACCAAGGCAACTTCCTTGCCATAGAAAACGCCCCGAAAAAAGGAAGCTATTTTTGACTTGCTGGAAGTATTTCCAGGCATCTTTTGTGGAAACGGGAGAACCACGGAAGTCCTCATCTCCAGCATATATTTGAAATGCATCACCCCACTTTGCACGTAACAAGCAGAACAAACCCAACCGATAGTCGGGTATAATCGTTTGCTGTAAAGCGATGGATTTCTTATTTGTATCATCCATTATCTATTATACGCGCTGAGATATTGTTTTATTTTAAGGAATTCAACATTTGTACAAAAACACCCGTTTGATATTCGGTGTTATAAAATTTTAAAATAGCTTCTCGGCAAGTAGTAGAATTAATAACCCCTGCATCAACAAGCCCTATCACTTTCTTAATTTTGATACATAAATCATTAAGATTTCCATATTTATAAAATTCACCTGAAATCCCAGGGAAGATTGCCTCAAACTCAGGCATCTGTTCTGAGAAGTCATCATGAGTTATAACAGGTGTACCGTATATTAGTGAATGTAGCGCAGTTAGACCAACTTCTCCGGGAGAAAGACATATATCTGCCATCATGATTAAAGGAGCTAAAATCTTATCATCATAACATTCTCCATAAAAAAGCACGTCTTCCGTTATATTCGCCTTATCTGCCAACTTAACCAAAGCGTCATGCTGAGAACCCGTTCCAATAATCATAAGCTTATAACACTCTTGGTGTTCTCTGTTAAGAATAACTAAAGCTTCTAGTAACAGATGCAAATGCTTCTGAGGCTCAAGCCTCCCAACAAAGATAAGTACACGGTCCTTCTCACAAAATAATTTCGTTTTTGGAAGCGTAGATCGAAGAGATTTATCCAAGAAGAACTCGTTCTGCTTCTGCCAATCTAATGAATTCTTAATTACATGAATGCGGTCAGCCTCAAATTTACGACCCACAAGTAAATCTTTACCGTAATCGCTGTAGACTAAATGCGTATTAGCTAACCTGTAAAAAGTGCATCTGACCCAACATTTTAATCGCCCCTCATTTCCATACAATCCATGCCCCCAAAAAACCACTTTCTTTCCTCTAATTCGCGATAAGATAGCGCTTAGCCATGTCGATAGGCGCTGGGCTTCACCCCAATACACATGTACGTCATACTCACCAAAAAACGCCAGTCTGAAAAGGCCTGTTTGCCAGATGCAGATATTGCGAATTGCAATATTCTTTATTCTAACCCAGGAGATGCCCCCGTTAGAATAGTCCTTATCACAATACTTCGAATCAACTAACTTGAGCCCTGTAATATCCTCATCAATGTCCGCATAAATCGTTAGTTCAAATCCATGCGAACGATGATCGCTCAGGCACTTAAAAATAGCGTACCTGTACATGGCGAGGCGGTCAGGAATTAAAGCGACTAATCTGATATTACTTCTTCTCATTATAATCCGTTGAGGCAGATTATTGAAAAATTAATCAATTTTTAGTTATATGCCATTAGTTTCGCATACGCCGAGCAATAAATCCACCAAGGACGTAGCCAAACCCCAACCAAAGAACACGATTTGCTTGTAGACTTAAGCTAGTCATAGACTGCATATACCCAAAAACAAATATCACAGTGATAATAGAATACTCAATATCAGGACGAAAACGTTGAAATAATGTATCGATACCTAGTCGAAGAAACAGAAAAATTGAAATTAAAAATAATGGCAGTCCTAAAAAACCAAAACGCACAAAAATCTCTAGCCACTGATTGTGTGGGTAACCAATATAACCTCGTTCCCCCAGAATAACCCATTCTTTGAATGTAGTATAATATTGATACCAATACATCTGCCGAGAACTTGTAGATAAATCTATAGGAGCTTGACCTCCTCCAAAGAAGCTATAGTACATTGCTTCGAAGCGCTTGATGAGAATATCCATGCGCTCGGATACCGCATAGTTCGTAGTATAGATCAAAAAAATTACTGGAATAACTAGAATACAGGCCGCTAGGGCTACGAATAAATTCTTAATTGAGATATACCTCCAGTAACGGTTCAATAATATAAAATAAATTACACCACTAGTACCCCAAATTACAGCACCACGTGACGCGGATGTCATAACAACTCCTAGGGCAAGAGAAGCTGCTAATAAGTAAATCGATTTAGTAATAAGCCCCCTATTCACAACACCCAGCACTAGAAATACCAGGCACAGGCACGTATTCGCATAAGCAACTCCAACAGGATTCAGAGTAGTCTCGCCGAAATCACGCAGACTACCGTGGAAAGAAATATTTTTTACGTACCGTAAAAACGCAAGCAAACAGATTATGGCTATGCCTGCAATAATTACCAGAACACGGTGATCTGCCGACAAAAAGTTGTGCCTTTTTTCACGTGCCAAGATATAACCCGACCAAAACAAAATAAGGCAAACGAAACAAAATATAAGCTGTATTCTATCATACCAAATCGCATGCCCTTGAAATTTAGTAAGAAAAGCAAGCACACAGAAATATACTCCACTAATGATAACAAGAGGCGCGTGTTGCAATATACGCTCCTTTGCTCTCATACATGCCGCTGCTACAATAGATCCAAGACCAAAGACAAGGCTCAACATTCGCATCTGATTTCCCGCTACAAAGTACAACGCTTGACTCCAATAAAGTAAAATCAAACCTACTATAACTAGTAAACCTGAATACTTATAGTATTTAGGGAGCCCAGAATCTTCTAAATCGTTAATCATTTTTGTAACATAAGCTTAGAGTTTGATTCGGGCTGAAAATCTAAAAATCTCCCACAAATCCGTTAAGTATAAATACTCCGAGTAAATAATTGGTGGAACTGCTCCTAAACAATATTAACAAGGGCACGTAATAAACATTATCAGTCGTGAGCTTAAACTTTAAATTAATATAGTTTAAATACGAAATCTCCTAAAAGATGATTACTTAATTTAATAAACTCAATAATATCTTCAGATAAAGTAATCGATTCAAGCGTATCATTTTCTAAAGAATTTAAAAGTTGTGATAACTTGATAAAATCAAAGTCCTCTAATAGGATACATAAATCAGACCTATCAATATCTTGAAAAAACCGCATATTTTTAGGATGTTTGGCTAATGAAATAACTCTATTTCCGAAGGAAGCAGCAACAATAGCCGTATGTAGCTTATTGGTTATAATACAATTAGCATTTTGTATTATTGAACACAACTCCCAGGGATTGTTATATAAATATTTACTTTTCACTTTCTCTCCCAATGCGTTGCCCCAAGATTCCAAAATCTGAGAACTTGCCTCATTGTCACGGTCAGAAATTAAAGATAATTCATATCCATGCTTATCTAAGTCCATGGTCTTTATGAGTTTCATTAATCCTATAATTTCATCGGTTTCGTTTACCGTAAATGAAGGGTGAAGTAAGATTTCTTTTTTTGAACTATTTTCAGGATTTCGTGCCGGCAAATACTTATTAACGCCTAGCGCCATATCGACAGTCTGTACTACATTATTAGAAATCGCATTAGCTTTAAGCCACGATAACGAAGCCTTATTCCTAGGACATATTATAGTTGATTGGGAAAAAATAAATTTAGATAGGAATAAAGAAAATGGATTCGTAAGAGGCCCAAATTCCACTCCAAACATTCCAATCGGCTTATTTAAAATGCGGTAGTAAATACCTAATAAAAGATGATTCTTCACAAATGCCATATGCCACCTAACTTTATTAGTAGGCTGTTCTCCAAAATACCCACCACCACCATATACAAGAGCATCGGATCGGTGGATGTCTAAAAGGTTTTCGAGTCTCCTTACTTTTTTAAATGATCTGCAATACTCATAAGTTTTTTCACAGACGTTAGATAAAATAATTTCAAGATCATACTCACTCAGTTGTTTGAGAAGAATCAGCAATAATAAAGTATCTCCAAAGTTATCACCTTTATACGCTCCATGTACTAAAACCTTTTTCCTCTTATTGTGATTATGGTGACTGGTTGGCTTATAATGCATACATTTTAAAGTCAAAAGAATCAGAATTAAATGGCATACTTGCCGCATCTGGGCTGTGAGTCAATTCCCCAGCAACAATCCTTTCGCCCAAGGAATAAAGGTCAACCCGTACGAAATTCTTTTTATCCGATAACGTCTCTGTTATTTTAATCATTTTTCTAAATTTAACGGCTTCCTTACTATAGGCCCCATGGAGTAATTACAAACGACATCAATGAGACCCCAACTACTTATATACATTGATCTTTTATGACCATTGAAACGATCAAAATTTACTTGAATATAAGCAACCACTCCATTGAAAACAAAAAATTCATAGTCTTGAAGGGGAGGTTGATCCTTTTAATCTTAACTATATATTCTTACAAATAAGTCTTAGTTTTATGAATCAGTACCAATGAGGAAACACCTGAGACAGACATAAATTAATTTTATTAATTAAAATAAATTTGTCTTTAGATTTTTAGTGGATCATTTTCACATGTCTAACGCCGTGATTAGATTTTATAGCACAAGGATAATTTAAATTCTAAAAATCTATGTCGTTTCCACTATGAATTACTTCTTGTAGTAAATTTAAATAGTATCTCCTAATTTATCCGCAGTTTAATCTCAAAACTACCTTTGAGCCCATCTAAAAAATGCAGTAGGTATAATTTCTTGGTGTGAGGTAAATTATGCGAAACATAATAAAAGGAATCACCAAAACATATGTAAACAAGGTTTAATTATTCCTTACAATTAAGCAACTTTTAGTGGAATTAGATAGTATTTGCTTCTTATTTGGGTTATATGGAGGCAGAAAAAGACTTTTTGAATATCTTATCATATAGATATAGTAGATCTCTTTTAGCTATGCAGGCGTTAATAAATGAAAATCCAAATAATCCAATAATTGTAGCTATTATATTTTCATTAAAAAAAGCGATTAGTATAAAAAGAACTGAGTAAGAATTAACTATTAACCCAATAATCTTAAAAATAATTTTTCTACTCTTTATCGCACTAATAGACAGACCCGTAGATCCTAAACCTAATGTAGAAAAACACACAACAATACTTAGAGTAATCCCTTCAATAGTATTAATCAATCCCCCCATAACTGCAGCTACTAGGACCATGGAGGCAGATATGCCTGTGAGCACAGCACTTGATCTCCATTTTCCATTGGATTCGTAATATACTCTTAGTAGCGAAGGAATGAATCGTAATGGCATGACGAAAAACAAGAACTTTATTGCTAGAATACTTTCGATCCATTTATCACCCCAAATAAATTTAATAGCAAAAGGAGATATCAATCCTAAACAGAAGAATATCGGACAAAATAGAATGATTAAGATTATTAATGATTTTGATAGATAATCTATTTTTCCTTCTCTGGTCCTCTGATTACTAAATTCTGGCAGTAACACATTGTTAAGAACCGATCCCGTAAATAAATTAGCTACAGAAAAGGATAGTTGGTAGGAGAAAAAATATAAACCTAACAGCTCCACATCAACAAGAAACCCTAAGATTAGATAATCACCTTTAACAATTATTGTAGCAAATAGAGCACCTACTATAAGCCACTTAAATTCTCTAAATATTTCTGTATACTTAACACTTCTAATTCCAGATAAAGATGGAAAATGAATCTTTGGCTTTTTTAGACTTACTAAGAGGTTATTATACTTAAAAAATTCAAAAAAATGTATAAATGGTCTGTGAATTATAAAGCTGTATGAGCCAAAGCCAAAAATACAAAACGGGATTGTGAGGATATACATCAAACCTGAGATTAAAATATCCATATCAGCTACTTCCTTAAATCTTGAGGATGAAAGAAGAACTGATCTTTGTATTGGAACTAAACTCTGGATTACGCCACTCGACGCCAATATAAAAGTTAGAATAAAAAATACCTTCTTACTA